>NZ_VSRL01000059.1 GCF_012184385.1 Lentzea indica | reverse complement strand
ACCAGCACGGCGAGTCCAACGGCGCCGGCCAGCAGCAGGGCGGCACCCGCAAGGAGCGCCGCGAGGCGGCCCGCCAGGCAGCGAAGAACCAGCGCAAGAGCCGCTGACCCGACCGCACCACCGACGTGGGCCGCGTTCCTTCCTGGAACGCGGCCCACGTGGCGTTTCGGGGCTCACTCCAGCACCGTGAACGCGGTGAACCACCACCGCCCGTTCCGGTGCTCGGCGCGAGCGGCCACCGCCAGCACCCGCTCGTCCCTGCGCACGGTCACCGAAATCTCTGCCACGAACCGTGACGGATGACAAACCCGAGGCACTCGCAACATCCGGGTGGTCCGTGACCGGACCAGCGAACCCAGCCGTGCGGCCAGCCCTGGCACGGCGACGTGCCGCAACAGCCGCCCGGCCCGCCGCCCGTCCAGGACCTCCAGCACGACCGCGACCAACCGGGCGGCGTCGAGAGCAGGCGGCGGTGGTTCCGGCACCGGCACCCAGACAGGCCGTGGCCGGGGCCGTGGAATCACCACCACCCCGGCAGGCGGCTCGTAGGCGGGCAGACGACGAACAACTGGGGGCATGCCGAACAAGGCGCGTCGGCGGGCCGATCAGGACACGTGGCACTCGAAAGTGGGTACCGTCCACAAGGTGCTCAAGGCCCTGGTGCTCGACTACGGCGGCGTCCTGACCGATCCCGGCGAGGACAACGCCGCGGAACCGCCGTTGCTCACCGCCCTCAGAAGGGCCAGGAAACACGGCGTGAAGACCGCCCTGCTGTCCAACGCGGACGGGTGGTGGCAGCCGCCGGCCGCTTGGCAGGGGCTGTTCGACGCCACGGTCATCTCCGGCGAGGTCGGGCTCGCGAAGCCGGAGACCGAGATCTACCTGCTCACCGCCGCCAAGCTGAACCTCCAGCCGCAGGAGTGCGTTTTCGTCGACGACCTCGCGGTCAACGTCAGAGGCGCGGCGGAAGCGGGCATGGTCGGCGTCCACCATCGGTCGACACGGTCCACCCTCGAGGAGCTGGAAATCCTGCTAGCGATCGCGCTCCGCGATTGAGATTTCACTCCGCAGCGTAATTGCCCGCTATTCGGCTGCCCACTACTGTCGATTAAGAACGCAGTCGAATACATAGGGGAGAAAATGCGAAGAATTGTCGCTTGTGTTGCAGTCGCCATTGCAGCCACGGCAATTGCATCACCCGCGCAGGCGCAGGAGCGCGGTTGCTACGACGAGTACCTGCGAGACGGGCGCACGGTCGAGGTCTTCTGCGACGAGGGCAGGCCGGGGCGCTTCCGTGCCGTCGCCCACTGTTCGAACGGCCTGGGATTCTGGGACCAGTACGGCAGCATCGGCCGGGTCAGGGGCGACTCGTCGGTCGCTGTCTGCACGTCACTGCTGGGGTACCCCCGCGTCGACGGCTATCACGTTCACTGGCTGTCGAGCTGAGCCCTGCGCACGAGCTCGAAGCAGAGCACGGCCGCCGCTGAAGCAACGTTGAGCGATTCCACACCCGCCGCCATCGGAATCGAGAGCCACGACGTGATGTGCGGACGCACGTCGTCGGTGATTCCGGACGTTTCGCTGCCCAGCACGAAAGCGGCGCGTTCACCGAAAGAGGCGGAATAAATCGTGTCGGACGCGTGGGAATCCAACGCGTAAAGCGGATAGCCGGACGCGCGCAACAATGCCGAGGCCTCCGCCGCGGTGCCGCAGCGCAGCACGGGCGCTCGGAAAGCCACCCCGGCGGAGGCCTTCACCACCAGCGGGTCGATCGACGCGACGCCGCGGCGCGGCACCACGATGCCGTCGATGCCCGCGGCGGTCGCGGTCCGCAGGATCATGCCGACGTTCGCGGGCGTCGTGATGCCGTCGAGCACCAGGACACTGCGCAGGTCTTCGGTTTCCAGCGCCAGCGCGAGCGGCTTCATCCGCGGCGCCACCACGTCGGCGAGCACGCCCTGGTCCTGCTTGCCGTTGCCGGCCAGCACCTTCACGCGCTGAGCCGTCGCACGCTGCACCTCAACGCCACGAGTCCGCGCCGCGTCGAGAATCTCGCGCGCCGCCGGGCCGCGAGCCGTGTCGGCGAGCACCACCTTGTCCACCGACAGCGCGGGGTCGTCCAGCGCCTCCAGCACTGGCTTGCGGCCGTAGACGGTGACGAAGCGGTCCTTGGGCGAGATCTCCACGGGAAGAGGGTGACAGAGCCCAGCACGGCCGTCTCAAACGGGTGAAGAGCTCCACTAGAGCCATTCGGCCCTTGTGCTTTGGATCATATGCATGATGATCGTCACATGACGGCAGGTATGCGCAGCGTCGCGCAACGTCAACATCTCGCGAGCGGCCAGGACTCGGACGTGTTCATCCGGTCCGACGGGCTGCTCGTCAAACGCACGCGCACCGGCCGTGACCTGCGGCGCGAGGCCGAGATGATGACGTACCTGAGCGGCCATGGCATCCCCGTGCCGCGCGTGCACGACGCCACCGCCGACGAGCTCGTCATGCAGTACGTGCCCGGCCCGCGCATGTCCGAGGAGATCGGCCGCAAGCCGTGGCTCGCCGGTCAGCTCGGCAAGGACCTCGCGGACCTGCACCACCGTCTCGACGTCATCGCGGCGCCCGACTTCCTCTCCGGTGAGGGGAACCTCCTGCACCTCGACCTGCACCCCGGCAACGTCGTGCTCGGCCCGGAAGGCCCCGTGGTGCTCGACTGGGCGTCCGCGACGAAGGGCGACCGCAGGCTCGACATCGCGCTGAGCTGGGTGTCGCTCGCCGTCGCCCGCCTCGCGCCGGTCAAGAAGCTCACGCGGTGGCGGTTCCTCAGGTCGTTCATGGCCAACGTGGACCCGAAGGCGATCGAGGCGATCCCGGAGGCCGCACGCATCCGGCTGGAGCGCCACGACCGCGACCCGGCCGAACGCGCGGCGCTCGAGAAGTTGATGGACCGCAAACGCCACTAGGCTGGGTCGCATGCCGGACCGACTGTCAGCGCTGGACGCCTCGTTCCTGTACCTGGAGGACTCCACGACGCCGATGCACGTCGGCGGCGTGGCGGTGTTCCGACGGCCCAAGGCGGGCTTCGACTACGACAAGCTCGTCGACCTCATCGAGCAACGCCTGAGCCTCGTGCCGCGCTACCGGCAGAAGGTCGTGCACGTCCCGGGACGCATCGCGCGCCCGGTCTGGGTCGACGACCCGGACTTCGACGTCACCTACCACTGCGCCGCAGCGCCCTGCCCAAGCCGGGCAACGACACCCAGCTGCACGACCTGGTCGCGCGCCTGATGTCCCGGCCGCTCGACCACTCCCGCCCGCTGTGGGAGATCTACCTGGTCGAGGGCCTCGCGAAGAACCAGACCGCGGTCATCACCAAGACCCACCAGGCCATGATCGACGGCATCGCGTCACTGGAGATCGGCCAGGTCATGCTGGACGTGTCGCCGTCGCCGCGCACGAACGTCGAGAACCTCTGGATGCCGCAGCCGGAGCCCAGCTCGCTGCAGCTCGTGGCCGACGCGGTGACCGACATCGTGCAGCGCCCCGGTGAACTCGTCGAGAACGTCCGCAGTGCCGCGCTCGACACCGTCGCCACGGTCGAGAAGGTCTTCAACGCCTTCGGAGTGCTCGCGTCCGCGGTGAGGACCGCCGCGACGCCCGCGCCCGGCACGCCCCTGAACGTCCGCATCACCTCGCCGCAGCGCCGGTTCGCGGTCGCCCGCGCCCAGCTCGACGACCTGCGCGCCATCCGCAAGACCCACGGCGGCACCGTCAACGACGTGGTGCTCGCCGCTCTGTCCGGTGCCATGCGGAACTGGCTGCTCAGCCGCGGCGAGAACGTCACCGGCAGCACCACGATCCGTGCGATGGCGCCTCTCTCAGTGCGCGACGCCGACCCCGACTCGGGCAACAACGTGAGCGCCTACCTGGTGGACCTCCCTGTCGGCGAACCGAACCCGGTCGTGCGCCTGCACCACGTCAGCCACGCGATGCGCGCCCACCAGGAGTCCGGCCAGTCCGTCGCCGCCGACGCGCTGGTGAAGGTCTCCGGCTTCGCGCCGCCGACGCTGCACGCACTCGGCGCGCGGGCAGCCAGCTCGTTCAGCCGCCGGCTGTTCAACGTGATCGTCACCAACGTTCCAGGCCCGCAGGTGCCGCTGTACGCGGCAGGCGCGAGAATGACCGAGATCTTCCCGGTCGTCCCGCTCGCCAAGAACCAGGCGCTGGCCATCGGGGTCACGTCGTACGACGGCGGTGTTTACTTCGGGCTGAACGGTGACCGCGACGCCATGTCCGATGTGGACGTTCTCGCGACCATGGTCGAGGAGTCGGTGGAGGAACTGATGGGAACGGCGAGCGCGTCATGAGGGTCTACATCCCCGCCACGGTGCCGATGCTGCGCACCTTCGTCGACAGCGGCGAACTGACTCCGATCGGCGGCACGGCTTTCGCCCTGACGCCCGCACTGCGCGAGTCCTACGCCGCCGGTGACACGGAGGAGCTGGAGTACGCCGCGATGCTGGACGCCGCCCGCGCGTCGTTGCGGTTGCTGGCGGGCGACGAGAAGGCCGAGCCGCGCCGTGCGGTCCTCGCGGTCGACATGGACGACGTGACGCTGCGTCCTGACCTCGACTTCTCGGTCGTGAAGGTTTCCGGGTCGGTGACGTTGAAGGCCGTCGCTTCCGTGCACCTCGACACGTCCGAGGCGGAAGAGGACGTGCGCGCGGCGGCGGAGGTTGTGGACGCCGCGGACCTGGGCGACCCGGATGCGGAGTTCGCGCTGGGCAGTGCGGAAGACCACGAGCTGGCCTGGTACGCGCCGCAGGAGCTCGCGTTCGTGCTGGAGCTGCTCTGAGCGTGGACACGTGATCAGCAGCGACTTGTGGCTGCCGACATGGGACGTGCGTTGCCGTGTACCGGCCGTTGCGCCACGAGTCCTTCGAGTTCGGCGCATCGGGATGCGGGTGGGATCGACGCGGCCATCGGGTGACGGGCTCACCGACGACCGCGTCCCGGTCGTATCCGAGTGAACGGCGTGCGGTTGGACTACCCGGTCGTATTTCTCCCGTTCGTGCTCGGCACGTCGAGCCGATAAGCACGCACCACACACACGACTGCGGCCGGGTTCCCCCAATTTCAAGACTAGTGAGCACCACCGACAGAAGTCTTGTCCGTGACGTCACTGGCGCCTGGGCACAGAGTGCATCTGCAAGTACTACCGACTCTTGATTGAATCACCTTCAACTACACCCAACTTGTTCCGCATCCGTAGGACCGACACCGCGTGCTCGGGGCGCGAAGCGACCTGTTGGTAGTAGAAAGGTGCCTGTTGATGTTGAGTTGGTGGTACTTGCAGACGCCATCAGGGCCAGGCGCCGGGCGCTCGGCGGTTGGTGGACAGGACTTCAGGCAGCCTGCTTAGTTGGCCACCACCGACAGTGGCGCTCACATGCCTTCTGCGGGTTCCCAGAGCTCGATCCGGTTGCCCTCCGGATCAACGCACCACCCGAAGCGCCCGAACTCCGAGTCCTCGGTGTCCGGCAGCACCTCGACCCCGCGTGCCTTGAGCCTCGCCATCAACGACGGCAGGTCGTCGACGCGCAGGTTCAGCATGGTGCGCTGGTGCGGCTCGCCGATGTACTCGGTGTCCTGAGCGAACAACGCCATCGTGGTCGTGCCGGGGCGTTCGTCCGTCGCGGTGTCGAGCCAGTGGAAGGTGACGGTGCCCTTTTCGCTCATCGGTACGCCGAGGTTCTCGCGGTACCAGGCGGCCAGGCGCACAGGATCTCGGGAACGCAGGAAAACCCCGCCGATGCCAGTCACCCGCGCCACCCGACGGACCCTACTACCGCGTGCCACGATGGGGGAATGGACGCCGTAACGTCTGCACCCGAACCGGTCAACGAGCCCGTGCACACCTACGCTCCTGGTAGCGCCGAACGCGCCAGCCTGCAGGCACGCATCGCAGAGCTCGAGAACACCACACACGAGCTGACCATGACCATCGGCGGTCAGCAGCGGATGGGTGGTGGTGAGCGCATCGACGTCGTTCAGCCGCACGATCACCGGCACGTGCTCGGGGTGTCCGCGCAGGCCACGTCCGCTGACGTCGCGGACGCGATGCGAGCGGCCCAGCACGCCGCGCCCGGCTGGCAGGAGCTGCCGTTCGACGAACGTGCCGCGGTTCTGCTGAGGGCGGCCGACCTGCTGAGCGGCCCGTGGCGCGACACCCTCAACGCCGCCACGGTTCTCGGGCAGTCGAAGTCCGTGCAGCAGGCCGAGATCGACTCGGCGTGCGAGCTGATCGACTTCATGCGCTTCAACGTCCACTTCGGCCGCCGGATCCTCGAGGAGCAGCCGGTCTCCAGCCCCGGCGTGTGGAACCGGATGGACCACCGGCCGCTCGACGGGTTCGTCGTGGCGATCACGCCGTTCAACTTCACCGCCATCGCCGGCAACCTGCCGCTGGCGCCCGCGTTGATGGGCAACACCGTGGTGTGGAAGCCGTCGCCGACGCAGCAGCTCGCCGCGCACTTCACCATGCGGCTGCTCGAAGAGGCCGGCCTGCCGCCCGGTGTGATCAACCTCGTCACCGGTGACGGCCAGGCGGTGAGCCAGGTGGCGTTGCGGGACAGGTACTTCGCCGGGCTGCACTTCACCGGCTCCACGCGCACGTTCAAGGCGCTGTGGCAGACCATGGCGAGCAACCTCGACAACTACCGCGCCTACCCGCGCGTCGTCGGTGAGACCGGTGGCAAGGACTTCGTGCTGGCACACGCTTCCGCTGATCCCCGGGCCCTCGTCACCGGGTTGGTGCGCGGCGCTTTCGAGTACCAGGGCCAGAAGTGTTCGGCGGCCTCACGTGCGTACGTCGCGCGTTCGTTGTGGGACGGCGGCGTCCGGGAACAGCTGCTCGACGTCACCAAGTCCTTGTCCTACGGCGATGTCACGGACCTGTCGGCGTTCGGCGGTGCGGTCATCGACCACCGCGCGTTCGCCAAGCACAAGGAAGCGCTGCTGATGGCGTCCGCGTCCACTTCGGTCGAGGTGCTGGCCGGCGGTACGTGCGACGACTCGGTGGGCTACTTCGTCGACCCGACCGTGCTGCTCGGCACCGACCCGCACCACGACATCTTCACGACGGAGTACTTCGGCCCGATCCTCTCGGTGCACGTCTACGAGGACGCGGACTTCCCGAAGATGATGGAGACCATCGACACCTCCACCCCGTACGCGCTGACCGGTGCCGTCTTCGCGCGCGACCGCGTGGCCGTTGAACAAGCGCATCGCGCTTTGCGGTTCGCCGCGGGCAACTTCTACGTCAACGACAAGCCGACCGGCGCTGTCGTCGGGCAGCAGCCGTTCGGTGGCTCGCGCGGCTCCGGCACGAACGACAAGGCGGGCTCGATCTACAACCTGCAGCGCTGGACGAGCCCGCGCGCCATCAAGGAAACCCTGGTGCCGCCGACGGATCACAAGTACCCGCACATGGGTTAGCGAGGTTTCCAGCCCGTGGCCTCGGTGAGCTTCGTGCTCACCACCCGCTGCGACCGCGCGAACACCTCGAGCGACGCCGAGAGCCTGCCCATGAACTTGGGCAGGCGCGTGATCCCCATGTCCCGCTTCAACACCGGCGATCCGACGTTGTAGATGCCAGGGGGCGCCTCGAGCGCGGCGATCGCCGCAGCCGCAGCGTCACCGGGGTGCACGACCGACATCCAGCCATCGCCCACGAGCACCGGCGGTTTCTGCGCCTCGCCGCCGATCAGCATCCCGATGCGCAGGAACACGCCGCCGGGGTGCCTGAGCACGTTCTTCTGCGCCTCCACCGAACTGGCGATGTGCCCGACCGGCTTGAGGGGTGCGTCCTCATCGAGCTCCCGGTCACCGCCGTCCGCGTAGACGAACGAGATGCCCTCCTGCACGATCCGCTCGACGCCGGCCATCCGAGTTGCTTCGACCAGTGCGGCGCTGCCCTCGGTGCGGATGCGGTTGTTCTCCGCCCATGCGCTGGCCAGGACGGCCTTCGCGCTGAGCGGAATGCGGGTGGCGAGGTTGATGACGGCGTCGTGGCCCGTCAGCGCGGTGGCGAGCTGCCCGGCGTCGAACATCGAGGTGGTGCGCCGGTCCAGCACCCCGACCTCGTGTCCCGCCGCTCGCAGCCGCGGCACCGCTTCCCGTCCGAGCACACCCGTCGCACCGATCACGAATACCTTCATGACAGGTGGACGAGACAGCGCCTCAGGACGTGACAGGCAGTCGTTCGAACGCGTCTTTCGCATAGCCCTGCACGATCGAGGCGACCTGGTCGGCGTTGCCGTTCAGCAGGCGCGCGACGACCTTCAGCGACTCGGTCGCGTTGACCGCCACGAGCGTGGTGCACTCCATGCCATCAGGGGTGGTGGCGCACGACGTCGCTGCCGAGTGGCCGTCGCCGACGAGCATCTCCACGGACTTGTCCGGCCGCGCATAAGCACCCGCGAACGCCACCAGGACCATCAGATCCTTCTCGGTGCCGGGACCCACCTGGAACAGACAGGACCGCGGGATGGCCGGATACGGCTGCGGAGGCCCGTTCAGCGGCCCGTCGAAGTCCGCGGCAGTGAGCAGCTGACACGGGTCGCTGGTGAGCTTGCGCGGTGTGTCGATGCGCGGCGAGGTCGTGGCAACCGTCGTCGTCTCGCTCGGAGTGCTCGAAGCCGTGGTCACCACTGGCGTGGCCGTGCAGCCGGTGAGCAGGACCAGGAGTGGCAGGTGGCGCTTCACTTCGGCAACCGTTCCAAGGCCTTCAGCGCCAGTTCCTGGGTGAGCTGGCCGATGACGTTGGGATCGTCGTGCCGCCGGACGACCTTGATCGTGATCAACTGGCCGTCCCGCACCTCGACGACGCCCTCGCAGGTCACCAGCCCCGAAGCGTCCTTGCACGTGCGCGTCATCGGGCGGTCGCCGATCACGGCACCGTAGCCGCCGTTGGCGATGAGCCGGTCCGACTCCTCCGCGAACGGCTTGAGGAGCAGGTTCACGACGACCTCGGTGCGACTGGAGGCCCATGTGCAGTCGCGTTTGGTCTTCCCGATCGTGGTGCTCGCCGACCGGTCGTCCACCTCGAACACCTCCTCCCCGCGCAGCAGCGTGCAGGCATCGGTGTTCTCGAACTTCGGCGGCTCGGGAGCAGCAGGTTGCTCGGTGGTGCACGCGCCGAGCCCGAGCAGTCCGGCGAGCACGGTGGCTCCCAGTCGTGTGATCACGGCGTGAGTGTGACTGACCGGCACAAGTTCATTCCGGGTGTTCGTCCAAACCTGCCTTGGAAGCCAGCAACCGCCGCAACGACGTCAACCGTCCAGGAGCGTCCGGCACGAGCTCGTCCAGCATGCAGCCCGGGTCCTCCGGCGCGCCGAGGTGGCCGCAGCCGGGCGGGCACTCCTCGGCGCCTCGGCGAAGTCCGGGAACGCCTTCACGATGTCGTTCGGCGTGATGTGCGCGAGGCCGAACGAGCGGATGCCGGCGTGTCCACGACCCAGCCGCCGTCGGGCAGGCGCAGCGCCACGGCCTGGGTCGAGGTGTGCCGGCCCTTGCCGACGCCGGACACCACGCCCACCGCGCGGTTCGCGTCCGGCACCAGCTTGTTGACCAACGTGGACTTGCCGACGCCGGAGTGGCCGATCAGGCACGACACCGTGTCCGTCAGCCTGGCGCGCAGGACGGCGGGCTCCTCGTCGAACCGCGTCACGATCACCGGCACGTCGAGCTCGGTGTACAGCGCCAGCAACGATTCGGGAGACGCCAGGTCGGACTTCGTCAGGCACAGCACCGGTTCCAGGCCGCCTGCGTACGCGGCGACCAGGCACCGGTCGATGAAACCCGTGCGCGGTGGGGGATCGATCAGCGCGCACACGATGATGAGCTGGGAGGCGTTCGCGACGACGACGCGTTCGAACGGGTCGGTGTCGTCCGCGGTCCGGCGCAGCACCGAGGTGCGTTCCTCGACGCGCACGATGCGGGCCAGCGTGTCCGGCTGGCCCGACGTGTCACCGACGATGCCGACCTGGTCGCCCACCACCACGGGCGTGCGGCCCAGTTCGCGCGCACGCATCGCCGTGACGACGACACCGGACTCCAACGCGCACGTCCAGCGTCCCCGGTCCACGCCGATCACCATCGCGCTCTCGGCATCGGCGTGTTCGGGCCGTCTCTTGCTACGTGGCCGCGTGCCCTTGCCGGGGCGCACGCGCACGTCGGATTCGTCGAGCTTGCGCCAGTCCCGCTTGCTCACTTCAACGCGCCCCCGGTGAGCATGGCGTCCCACATCCCCGGGAAATCGGGGATCGTCTTGGTGGTGCTGCCGATGTCGTCGACGGAGACGCCCGGCACCACCAGGCCGATGATCGCGCCCGCGGTCGCCATCCGGTGGTCGGCGTAGGCCTTCCACAGGCCACCACGCAACGGCCGAGGCTCGATGATCAGGCCGTCCTCGGTCTCGGACGCTTGCCGCCCAACGCGTTGATCTCGTTCACGAGAGCCGCGATCCGGTCGGTCTCGTGGCCGCGGATGTGCGCGACACCGCGGATCTGCGTGCGTCCCCCGGCCAACGCCGCCAAGGCGGCCACCGTCGGCGTCAGCTCGCTCTCGTCGCGCAGGTCGATGTCCAAACCGGACAGGCGAGACGGGCCGCGCACAGTGAGACCGCGTTCCGACAACTCGACCGTGCAACCCATGCGCTGCAGGATGTCGCGCACCGCGTCACCGGCCTGAGTCGTGACGGCAGGCCAGCCCGGCACCGTCACCTCGCCACCGGTCACCGCGGCCGCCGCCAGAAACACCGTCGCGTTCGACAGGTCAGGCTCCACGTGCCACGTCCGTGCGGCGATTGGACCCGGCTCGACGTGCCACAGGTTCGCGTCGGTCTCCACCCGGACACCGGCCGAACGCAGCGTTTCGACCGTCATGTCGATGTGCGGCAACGAGGGCACGGGCTTGCCGTCGTGCCGCACCGTCACGCCCTTGTCGTACCGCGCACCGGAGAGCAGCAGCCCGGAGACGAACTGCGACGAGCCCGACGCGTCGATCGTCACCTCACCACCGGCCAGCGACCCCGTGCCGCGCAACGTGAACGGCAGCCCGTCGCCGTCGACGTCCGCGCCCAGCGAACGCAACGCACCCAGCACGGTGCTCATCGGCCGCTTGCGGGCGTGCGGGTCGCCGTCGAACCGGATCTCGCCCTCAGCCAGCGCGGCGGCGGGCGGCAGGAACCGCATGACCGTGCCGGCGAGGCCGCAGTCGACGTCCGCCGGTCCGCGCAACGGGGCGGGCGTGACGTCCCAGCCGCCGTCCTCGCGATCGGCGAAGCCGACACCGAGAGAGGAGAGCGCGGCAGCCATCAGCACCGTGTCGCGACTGCGCAACGGCGCGTGCACAGTGGAGGGCCCGTCGGCGAGTGCCGCGAGCACCAGAACGCGGTTCGTGATCGACTTCGAGCCGGGCACCGGCACCGTCGAATGGACTTGGCCGGGCGCGCTGGGGGCTGACCAGTGCTGAGTCATGCCTGAATGATCCCGCATGACGGTTGGGGCAGCTCGCACAGGTGTTCCCGACGTGCGACGATGACGACTTCGGAGGTGATCGGTTTTGTGTGGTAGGTACGCCTCCACCAAGGACCCGGCGCTGCTGGCGGCCGAGTTCGACGCGGTGGACGGAACCGGCGACGAGGCGCCAGGGGCTGACTACAACATCGCTCCCACCAAGCACGTCATGGCGGTGGTCGAGCGCAAACCCGCAGAAGACGCTGACGAGGTGGAACGCAGCATCCGCGTGATGCGCTGGGGACTGGTCCCGCACTGGGCCAAGGACCTCTCCGGCGCGGCGAAGATGATCAACGCCCGTGCGGAGAGCGTGCTGACCAAGCCCGCCTACAAGCAGTCCGCGACCAAGCGCCGCTGCATCCTGCCCGCCGAGGGCTGGTACGAATGGCAGCCGGGCGAGGGGCGCAAACAGCCGTACTTCATCACCCTTGGCGATGGCGCTTCTCTGGCGATGGCCGGCATCTGGTCCGTGTGGTGGAAGGACGACGTTCCCACCGTCACGTGCGCGGTGCTCACCACGGACGCCATCGGCGCGATGACCGAGGTGCACCACCGCATGCCGTTGCTGCTGCCTCAGGACCGCTGGTCGGCGTGGCTCGACCCGACCTCCCTGGATCCGTCCGAGCTGCTGGCTCCGGATCCCTCGATCGTCGAGGCGCTGGAGCTGCGCCCCGTGTCGACGGCGGTGAACAGCGTGAAGAACAACAACGCATCCCTGATGGAACGCGTCTCGCTCACTGAAGACGAGAAGCCCTCACCCACCTTGTTCGAGTTGTCGTGACAACGCTGTTGGTGGACACGCCGCACGGTCCGGCTCGGGCCTCGCTGCACTGTGCCCACGAACCGCGTGCGGCGCTCCTTCTGGGTCACGGCGCCGGTGGCGGCGTGGAGGCCCCGGATCTGGTCGCCGCGTGCCACGCCGCCAACAAGGTCGGCGTGCACGTGGCCCTGATCGAACAGCCCTACCGCGTCGCGGGCCGCCGTGCCCCCGCGCGGCCAACCAGCTCGACACTGCCTGGCTGTCCGTGGTCGACGACCTGGGCGAACGCTGGTTCGACGGCCTGCCCCTGGTGTTCGGGGGCCGGTCGTCCGGCGCTCGCGTGGCCTGCCGCACCTCGGTCGAAGGCCAGGCCGTGGCGGTGCTGTGCCTGGCGTTCCCGGTGCATCCGCCCGGCAAGCCGGAGAAGTCCCGCATGGCGGAGCTCGATGGCGTCGAGGTGGCGACGTTGGTCGTGCAGGGCGAGAACGACCCGTTCGGACAGCCCGAGCGTGGCCACCACCGCGAAGTGGTGCTGCTGAAGGGCGACCACTCGCTGAAGGCGTCCGTTGCGGACGTCGGCCGGTCCGTGGGCGAGTGGCTGGACCGCGTGCTGCGCCCGCTGGACTAACGCGCCATCCGGGTCCACGTGTGGCGCCTGCCCCTGATCGCGACCGAGTAGGCGTAGAGCAGCTCGGGGTCGCCCATGCCCGGCAGGAAGCAGTCGCCGATGTGGTGCGCGTCGACGCCGATCTCCTTGGCGGTGAGGGCCAGCTGCGGCACGACGTTGGTGTGTGAGCCCTCCTGTGACGTGCCGATAGCGCCCATGACGACGGCGCCCTTCTCGTGCACTGCCTGCACCGCTTCGGCGGCGGCCTCTCTCGTGACGCCGGGCAACGTGCCGGGGAGCGGGAGGATGACGCCGTCCGCACCCGCGTCGACCAGGTTCACGAGCTTCTGCGCGGTGATGGGTTCGGGATGGCCGGCGTGGTGCATCTTGCCGACCCACAGCGCGGCGTCCGTCCGGATCTGTTCGGTCGCTTTGGCCATGCCGTCGAGCGAACCGTCCGTGCTCGGGTTGGCGGTCAGCACGATGAGCGCCGCGCCCGCGTCGGCGAGCCTCTGAGCGTTGGCCCGAGTGGCTTTGCGCAGTTCGGGGACGGTGCCCGGCTCCAGGTTGACGCCGATCGGCCTGCCGATCTTCGACGCCAGTTCGCCCAGGCTGCCCAGTTCGCCGAGACCGGGGAAGCGGAACGTGGTGCCGTCCCAGACCCTGTCGATCATGTTCAGCACGATGACGTCGGCACCGAAGGCGGCCATCAGCTCGGCGTTGTGCACGCCGGTCTGCCCGTCGAACGACAGCGCCGCACGATCGGCGAACACCTCGGCGACCATGGTCCGGCCTTCGGACGCCGCCACGGCCCTGGAGAGTTCCTGTCCGCGGAGTGCGGCGAGCCCGGTGCGGTCGAGGTCGAGGATGCGCACGTCTGCCTCCACTGTGGTCTAGACCATGTGGTGGCACTCTACGACTTCGGCTGGGATCACGCCCATGACCGTTCAACTGGACGAACAGGGCCGCCCGGAACCGCCGATGGACGGCGACGAGCTCGCCACCCTGACCGGCTTCCTGGAGTTCCACCGCGCCACCCTCGCGTGGAAGACCGAAGGCCTGACGGCGGAGCAGCTGAACCAGACCACCGCCAAGTCGTCGATGACGCTCGGCGGTCTGATCAAGCACCTCGCGTACGTCGAGCAGCAGTGGTTCCACACGGTCCTGCACGACCGCGAGCCGCTGGAGCCGTGGGCGAGCGTGGACTGGAAGGCCGACAACGACTGGGACTGGCACTCGGCGGCCGCCGACACCCCGGAGCAGCTGAACGCCCTCTGGCAGGACGAGGTCGACCGGGCGCGCAAGGCCGTCGCCGAAGCTCTCGACGAGGGCGATCTGGGCCAACCGGCCAAGCGCGCGCCGTGGCGGGACGGCCGTGTCCCGAACCTGCGCTGGATCCTGACCCACATGATCGAGGAGTACTCGCGGCACAACGGGCACGCCGACCTGCTCAGGGAAGCGATCGACGGCCAGATCGGCGAATAGAGCGAGCTCGTCCAAGTGAGACGGGCATCGACCAAAAGTACGAATACCGTTCTTCGTGACAACCGGGTGGATCTCCGCGGCGTCAACCGATGTGTAAGGCAAACGCCAATCGGGATGAATTCGGGAGAACACGTGAGCCGTTTCCGCACGATCGCGACCGCAGCCGCACTGGCCGGCACTGCCGCATTGGCCGTCGTGGCGACGTCCGCCGCTCAGGCCTCCGACACAAAGGCGGAGACCCGTTGGTGCACCGGCAGCGATCTGGCGATCCGCGTCGACGACATGCACTCTCCGTCGGTCAAGAGCAAGGCGCACATGATCAGGTTTGTCTCCGCGGAGGGCGCCACCTGCAGGATCGGAGGCACCGTGAGCAACGTGCGCTTCCTCGACTTGAACGGCAAGGACATGCACGCCTCCCAGAACGGAGGCCAGCCTCCGTACACCGAGGCGCCGGTCGGCGAGGATCGCTATGCCGTTACCTACGTGGCATCGGACGGTGAGGGTCCTCAGCTGTCCCCCGCGTTCGTCCGCTTCAACCTGCCCGGCCAGGGCAAGCTGGGCGACTTGGTCACCATCGCGTGGCCGAAGTCTGGTATCGGCGCGAACGTCCGGATGGGCGGCATCACGGTGCCGGTCAGTTAAGCACTGATTCGGGCGACCAATGCATTGGTGAGTCGCACTAGGTCGGTAGGCGTGATCTCGACTTCGAGACCACGCCTACCGGCGCTGCAGAAAATCGTTTCGAATTGCAATGCCGACTCGTCCAGTGCGACCGGCAGACGCTTTTTCTGGCCGAGGGGAGAAATGCCGCCCGCGACATAGCCCGTCGCACGTTCGGCATCGGCCACCACGGCCATCTTGGCCTTCTTGCCCTTCAGCGCCGCGGCGAGTCCCTTGAGATCGAGCTGCGCGGTCACCGGCACGACGCCGACCGCGAGTTTGCCGTCCACGTCGGCCACGAGGGTCTTGAAGACGCGTTCCGGCACCAGCCCGAGCGCCTCTGCCGCTTCCAGTCCGTAGGACTCGTGGCGGGGGTCGTGCTCGTACGAGTGCAAGGTGTGCGCCACCCGCTGCTTGTCCAGCAGCGCTGTGGCGGGGGTCCCACGTCCGGCCATGCGGAATTACTACCAGCACGTCCGTTGTTACGAAGGACGTGGTGACGAACATGCTCGAGCGGCCCCGCGTATTGTCGGTCCCGACCCAGAACCTGTGGGAAGGGAGCGCGGTGCCCGCCACCGGCACAACGGAGACGACGGCGGAGCGAGCCGCGCGTTTCGAGCGCGACGCTATGCCGATGCTCGATCAGCTCTACTCGGCTGCCCTGCGCATGACGCGCAACCCGGCTGACGCCGAGGACCTCGTCCAGGAGACGTACCTCAAGGCCTACTCGGCGTTCGCGTCCTTCTCGGAGGGCACGAACCTCAAGGCGTGGCTGTACCGGATCCTGACGAACACCTACATCAACGGCTACCGCAAGAAGCAACGCCAGCCGATTCAGCAGCCGACCGACGAGATCACGGACTGGCAGCTGGCGCAGGCGGAGAGCCACACCTCGTCCGGGCTGCGCAGCGCAGAGGTCGAGGCACTCGACAACCTGCCCGACAGCGACGTCAAGGAAGCATTGCAGCGATTGCCGGAGGAGTTCCGGATCGCGGTCTACCTCGCCGATGTCGAAGGCTTCGCGTACAAGGAGATCGCAGACATCATGGGCACCCCGATCGGCACGGTGATGTCCCGGTTGCACCGGGGCCGTCGCCAGCTCCGCGACATGCTGGCGGGCGTCGCCCGTGAGCGTGGTTTCCTCCGAGGCAACAACGGAGAAGCGTCATGAACTGCGGCGAACCCCATGACACCGACTGCTCAGAGGTGCTGTCCGAGGTCTGGCTCTTCCTGGACCAGGAGTGCGACCAGGCCCGCCGCGCGGCGCTGCAGACGCACCTCGACGAGTGCCACCCCTGCCTGGAGCAGTTCGGGCTGGAGGAGCACCTCAAGGCGTTGCTCGCGCGCAAGTGCGGCGGGGATCTCGCCCCGTCCGACCTGAAGGCGCGCATCCGCGCCACGATCGTGGAGATTCGCACCGAGAGCTGAGCTGGACAACAAAAAGCCCTGGTCACGTGCTCGTGACCAGGGCTTTTCGCAGCACTCAGGCGTTGGGGCGCTTCCCGTGGTTCGCGCCACCCTTCTTGCGGTCGCGGCGCTTGCGGGCACGCTTCGACATCTGTGTCTCCTAGGATCGAACTGCTTCACCCACCAGTTTCGCATGGAGGAGTTCTGAGCACGCTCACGGACCTGCTGGCCGAGCACACGAAGCTCTCCGGCGCCGCCGTCGACCACCTCCAGCTGGTCGTCGCCGAGTGGCAACTCCTCTCCGACCTCTCGTTCGCGGACTTCCTCATGTGGGTGCCGCTGGACGACCAGACGTTCCTCTGCGTCGCCCAGGCCCGTCCCACGACGGCGCCGACGGCTCACCCGGAGGACGTGGTCGGCAGCGCGGTGGACTCCGAGGAGCACCCGCAGCTGCGCAGGGCGATGGACGAGTCCCGCATCTGCCGCGAGGAGGACCCCCGCTGGCACCTGGGCGTGCCCGTGCGGCGCGAGACCATCCCGGTGCGGCTGGGCACCCAGGTCATCGCGGTGCTGAGCCGCAGCACGAACCTGGCGGTGCCGCGCGTGCCCTCGCCGTTGGAGATCTCGTACCTCGGCAGCGCGGCCGACCTGTGCCAGATGATCGCGGACGGCACGTTCCCCGCGCCGGAACCGTCCCCGGACGTGCACACCAGCCCGCGCGTCGGCGACGGTCTGATCAGGCTCGATCCGTCCGGTGCGGTGGTGTTCGCGAGCCCGAACGCGCTCTCGGCCTATCACCGCATGGGCCACGCCTCAGATCTCGTGGGCGTGCACCTGGCCCCGTTGACCCGCAGCCTCATCGGTGATCCGTTCGACGCCACCGAGGTCGCCCAGCGCATAAGGCAGGCACTGGACGGGCAGCCGTCCATGCGCATGGAGGCCGAGTCACGACGCGGTGCCGCCGTTCTGTTCCGATCCTTGCCCTTGCGGCCACGCGGGCAGGCCGCGGGCGCGATCGTGCTGTGCCGGGACGTCACCGAGGTGCGCCGGCGTGACCGTGCGTTGATGTCCAAGGACGCCACGATCCGCGAGATCCACCACCGGGTGAAGAACAACCTGCAGACCGTGGCCGCGCTGCTCAGGTTGCAAAGCCGCAGGCTGACGAACCCGGAGGCGAAGGAGGCGCTGGCCGAGTCGGTTCGGCGTGTGACCTCCATCGCACTGGTTCACGAGACGTTGTCGATGTCCGTGGACGAACGGGTTGACCTTGACGACGTGGTCGACAAGGTCATCCCGATGATGAGCGATGTCGCCGTCACCGAGACCCAGGTGAAGGTGCGCCGCGAGGGTGGTTTCGGGATCGTGCCGGCGGAGATCGCCACCCCGCTGGTCATGGTGCTGACCGAGCTCGTGCAGAACGCCTTCGAGCACGCCTACGCCCCTGGCCAGCGCGGAGAGGTCGTCGTGCACTCCGAGCGGTCCGCCAAGTGGCTCGACGTGTCGATCACCGACGACGGCAAGGGGCTTCCGCCCGGTTTCTCCCTGGAGCGCACGGATCGTCTCGGTTTGCAGATCGTTCGGACCCTTGTTGATTCCGAATTGAGAGGGTCGTTGAGCTTGCGGCGAAGGCCCCGAGGCGGTACAGAGGCGGTCCTGCGCGTACCGCTCAGAGGGCGGCGCTAAACTAACGCCGTGCACACGTGACGACCAGCCTCAGCGGTCTCACGTGGTCATGCGGGAGGGTGTGCAAACAAAGAAGCCCGACACCTGGCACGGTGTCGGGCTTCTTCCAAAATGATCAAACGCTGTGTTGCTTTGTTCGCGGCTAACTGCCTGGTCAGGCGTTGCTGCGGGCCCGCGTGCGGGCGTTGCGGCGCTTGAGTGCGCGGCGCTCGTCTTCGCTCATCCCGCCCCAGACGCCGGCGTCCTGGCCGCTCTCCAGTGCCCACGCGAGGCAGTCGGAGACGACGGGACAACGACGGCAGACGGTCTTCGCCTCGGCGATCTGAAGCAGCGCGGGACCACTGTTCCCAACGGGGAAGAACAGCTCGGGGTCCTCGTCGCGGCAGATCGCGCGGTGGCGCCAGTCCATTGGAACTACTCCTCAGCTAGGCGCGCACAAGGGCACGCCGGTTGTCAGCGGTCGTTTTGGGGTGCTTGTGAATGCTTTCACGAACGGCTGGGATGTCAAGGGGTAAGCACTGACCCGGTGAGTGAACTCACCCAAAAGATCGACACCGTTCACCAGGGGTTTCACGCTCTGCTGTCACTCGACTGCAGTACATCCCGGGTGGGTACCGAGACGGTCACGAACCGGTCACGGACTGTCAAGTCGCTTATACGGCAACAGTCAACGCGTCGGGGACCGCCCTGAACTCCACCGCCGTGGTCTTGCCGAGGAAATCGCCGTCCACCTGGAGGTTCGCGGGCTCCTCGCACTTAACTCTGACATAACCCACGTCGTCACGCCGAACGAGATTTCCGCCCTTGGGATTCCCGGTCGAGAGGACCTGGGCGACGTAGCGCCCGACGGTCGGCACGCGCAGGGTCTTCAGTGCGCTCAGACCAAGGCCGCCGTCGAACGACGTGCTGGGGTTGAGCTGGATCGCCTTGTCGCCGAAGTACGTCCACGGGTCGGTGTTCGACACGAACACCATGCCGACGTCGTTGAACGGCGCCTCTCCAGGAACCTCGACCGTGAAGTGCTGCGGCTTGCGCACGTTCTGCGCATACGCCCTGAAGGCAACGCTCAAATAAAGAGCGGGACTCGCGTTGCGGCCCTTGGCGCGCTTGCGTTCGACCCCCGCCACGACGTCGGCGTCCAGGCCCATGCCCGCGTTGAACGTGAACCAGCGGCCGCCGTGGATGACGTCCGCGAAGACCTGCCCGAGCCCGATGCGGCGCTTGGTGCCGTGCTCGATCGACTGGAGCAGGACGTGCGTGGCCTCGACCGGGTCGCGCGGGATGCCGAGCGCGCCGGCGAAGACGTTCGCCGAACCGCCGGGCACGACGCCCAGCATCGGCTTGTTGGGGCGGGGGCCACCGCGCAGGATGCCGTTGACCACCTCGTTGACCGTGCCGTCGCCGCCGTGGGCGATGACCAGGTCGAACCCGTCTCCCGCTGCCTGGCTGGCGGCGTCCGCCGCGTGGCCGCGGTAGCAGGTTTCGATGATCTCCAGCTTCACGTCGCTGGCCAGTGCGTGCGCCAACACATCTCGCCCCGCCGGCGTAGTTGTAGTCGCCTGCGGGTTCACCACGAGAAGAGCGCGCACTACTTGAGAGTAGGACAGTGCGTGACCGTTCGCGGCGCGCATGTCCTCCCTCAGGGTGGCCCCAGCATCACGAACGTGGCGCAAATCTCCCTTCCGTTAGCTCCGCGTAGGCCCCGCAGACGAGTGCACCCCGGACGACCGCCGGCTCGCTGAAGGCCCCTTGATCTTCCCGCGTGGGGCATGCCAAGTGAGCCCTCCAACCGGGTGGCCTACGATCCGTGACCAGTACAGAACGTGAGGAAAGGTCTCCCGTGACCACTGCGACCCCGGCGCCGCCGCGCGCTGTGCGCATCGCCGCCGCGCTCACCTTTCTGCAGGGCTTGGGCGGTATCGCACTGGCCGTCGCGCTCGTCGTGCGGGTGATTCAGGGCGCTCCGTCGGGCGGCCCGATCCTCGGCGCCGCCGGAGTGCTCGCGATCTGGTTCGGCGGGGCGGTCCTCGCGTCGATCATGTTGTTCCGCGGCCAGCACGGTGCGCGCACGCCCGTGATCGTCACGCAGCTGCTGCTGCTCGGCTGCGCCTGGTACGCGTACGGACCCTCGGAGCAGCAGCTGCTCGGCTCGTTGGGCGGCATCTACTGCGTCGTCGTGCTCGTGCTGCTGTTCACCAACGACGGCCGCCGCTGGGCGATGGGGTACGACTCCGCGGAGTCGGCTGATGTGAACGAAGGCGACAAAGCCGACTAACGGAGGGTGGTCAGACTCACACGACCGAGTGAAGCTGTGCGTGGTTGCTTAACCACTCCCTGCACTCACGAGGTGACCAACCATGCGTGTTCTGACCGCGATCGCGGGCGCCCTCCTGGCGGCGCTCTCCCTCGCACCTGTGACGGCCTCGGCGGCGCCCGAGGACCCCGAAATGTCGCCGATGATCATCGGTGGCAGCTACGCCCAGAACTTCCCCTACGCGGCGCGCCTGTTCGCCAACGGGCGGGAGAACTGCTCGGCCACCAAGATCGCACCTCAGTGGATCCTGACCGCTGAGCACTGCGTGGCCTCGAACACCGCCAGGTACACGTTCCGAGCGGGCAGCCTGGACCAGACGTCCGGTGGACAGCTCGTGACCGGTGACCGGGTCGTCAAGCACCCGTCGGCCGACCTGGCGCTGGTGCACGTGACCACGTCGATGACCTCGCCGTTCTCCCCGCTGGGCTCGCCCGTCTCGGTCGGCGAGACCGTGAAGCTCTACGGCTGGGGCGCCACCTGCACCAACCAGCCGGAGATCAACTGCCAGTCGCGCTACCTGAAGGTCGCGGACACGCGGGTCACGACCACCAACGGGCGTGACTACCGCGGTGGCGTCGCGATCAGCGTCCGTCGCATCGACGGCATCGCCGCCGGTGGAGACTCCGGTGGCCCGATGTTCGCGGACGGCCGTCAGGTCGGCGTCGCGTCCACCTCGGACCGCTCGAGCGTCTCGAACTACACCAGCGTCAACCACGCCCCCTACCGCGACTGGATCCGGCGGACCGCGGGCGTGTGACACACCCTGATTGACCAGCGGTAACCCTGCGATGGCCCTCGGCTTCTGCCGGGGGCCATCACCCTGCGTGTTCACGAATGGTGGATGGACACGAACGGAGTAGCCGGTTACCGTGCCTCCAGCGTTCGCGCCGCTCGGCAGCAGGGTGAGGTGCGCAGTGCAGGACGGCCCGAAGCGGGTGACGACAAACGGCGATTCCGAACGCCCAAATGTGGCTCGCCTGTTCGACTACTACCTCGGCGGAGCGCACAACTTCGCGGTTGACCGCGCGTTGGCCGAGGAGAGCATCAAGAAGTTCCCCGTGGCCGAGATGGTACGGACGATCAGGTCCTTCTCCCGCCGCGTGGTGCGGCTGTGCGTCGAGGAGATGGGCATTCGCCAGTTCCTCGACCTGGGCAGCGGCATCCCGACCGCCGGCAACGTCCACGAGGTGGCCCAGTCGATCGACCCGTCGTGCAACGTGGTCTACGTCGACCACGACCCGGTGGCCGTCGCCCACGCCCGCACGATGCTGCGCGACAACCTGAACGCCGCCATCGTGCAGTCCGACATCCGCGACGTCGGCGCCGTGCTGCGTCACCCTGAGACGCGCCGCCTCATCGACTTCACCCAGCCGACCGCGGTGCTGATGGTCGGCATCCTCCCGTACATCGTGGACGAACCCGCGGGCGTCGTTGCGCGCTATCGGGCCGCTCTGTGCGAAGGCAGCGTTCTCGCGTTGACGCACCTGACGAAGGACGTCGAGCCGGAGCTGGTGGACCACATCGTCGACCTCGCGGACGGCATGGAGTCCGAGCTCATGCCGCGGTCCAAGCAGGACGTGGAGGAGTTCGTCTCCGGTCTGAAGCTGCTGGAGCCGGGGCTGGTGCTCGCCGCCCACTGGAGGGCGGACGGCGAGCTTCCCGGTACCTCTGCCGCGGCCGACGCCTCGACCTACGGCGCGGTCGGCATCATCTAGTTCGTCTTGGCTCGCAACGCCTGACCGTTCGTCGTCGTGCTGTCCGTGACGGACATTCCGCTGCTCTTGCGCCACTGCAGGTCGTTCGCGCCAGTGCTGCGTTCCACCTTCACGCCGTTGAGCGAGATGTTCTGCACGCTGTCGGTGGTGAACGCCGGGCGGCCGTCGTTCTTCTCGAACTCGACCGTGCTGTTGAGGAACTTCACGTCGGTCGCGTTGCGGATCCAGAACCCGAACGCCGGTCGCACGCCGAAGATGCGGGGCGGGTACTCGCCGGACACCTCCGGCGGGCTCTTCGAGGCGTCCGACTCCTTGTGGTTGCCCGGCACGGTCAGCTTCACGTTGTCGAACGTCAGACCGGTGATCTTCGAGTCCGAGCGGCCGGAGATGGTCGACGCGTACTCGGGGTCGCCGGGGATGTCACGCGGCGCGGTCAGGTTCGTGCCGGTGATGTTCCGGTAGGTGATGTTGCGGATCTTGCCCGTGGGCGGGTTGTTCGGGCAGCGGCCGCGCTTGCCGATGTGGATGAAGATCGGCGAGGCGGTCTTGGTGAGCTGGATGTTGTCGTAGACGACGTCCTCGATGACCGCGCCGTCCATCGACACCATGCCCAGGCCCGCCTTCGAGGCACCGGTGACCTTGAGGTTGCGGAACTGGACGTTCTTGAAGCTGCCGCAGGTCTCCGAGCCGAACTGGATGGCGTTGTTCTCCGTCGACTGGATCGTGGAGTCGCGGACGATGTTGTTCTCGCTCAGGAACGTCTTGCCGGTCGCGTAGTCGCTCTTGAACGCCACCGCGTCGTCGCTGGAGATGACCGTGGAGTTCGACAGCTCGATGTTGGAGCTGTTGATGAAGTTGATGCCGTCGCGGTCGTCGGGGGTGTCGACGGTGATGCGGTCGAGCTTCATCCCGTTGCAGCCGTTGACGATGATCGCGAAGTGGCCGGCCTCCCTGAACGTCACGTCGGTGATGTTGACGTTCTTGCAGAACTTGAGCGACAGCATCTTGTCGCCCTTGCCCGCCGGGATGTTCTCCCCGGTCTCCAGCTTGTTGGCGCCGTCGATCACGCCCTTGCCGGTGAAGTTGATGTTCTCGACGTTCTCGCCCCACAGCAGCGCGTTGCGGAAGTGGCTGTGCCCGAAGTCCTGGTACCTGGAGTTCGGGTTGGACTCCGGCGCGTCGATGCCGCTGCCGGACGCCACGATTCGCGCGCCCTGCTGGATGTTGATCGTGATGTTGCTCTTCAGATGGATCGAGCGGGACAGGTACGTGCCGGGCGGAATCTCGACGACACCGCCGTTGGCCGCGCTCGCCGCGGCGATGGCCTTGTCGATGGCGACCGAGTCGATCGCCTTGCCGTCGCCCTTCGCGCCGTAGTCCTTGACGTTGAAGCTGGCCGCCTTCGCCACGCCCACCGGTGCCACGACCACCGCTAGTGCGACGAACGCGCCGGTCAGTCGACGCCTCATCGTTGAGAGGTCCTTCCTCGTCCTGCGTCGAGGGCGGCGGCAGCTCGGCGTCTGAAACGTTCTGAAAACGGTTTCATCACCGACCATAGTGAAGGCCGGGCCTGAAGTACAGGGGTGTCTTCTGGCCCGGCCTTGGTCGTGCTCAGGTGCTCAGCCCTGGTAGGCGCCCTGCTGGCCCGCCAGCGCGGCCGGGCCGCGGTACTGCGCGCCACCGAACGCGAGGATCGCGTAGCCGATGATGCTGAACAGCCACAGGGCGACGACGCCGAACACGGAGTCCTTCGCGAAGGACTTGGCGATGTCCATGGAGACGATCAGCGCCATGACGATGTTGACGATCGGGATCAGGAACAGGATCAGCCACCAGCCGGGACGACCCGCGACCTTCAGCCACACGTAGATGTTGTAGATCGGGATGATCGCCGCCCAGCCCGGCTGCCCGGCCTTGGCGAAGACCTTCCACATCACGACGATCGCGAAGACGGCGAAGGCCAGGTAGATGATCGTGCCGACGATGCCGATGCCTGCAGCGGCGGCCGGGTCGACGGTAGTCGGGTCAGTGCCCACGGTCTTTCCTTCTTTCCACGCTTACTTTTTGGTGCCGGGGGACCGGCGTGCGGGGACGCTGCCAGCACCATGCACCGGTCCTGTGTGGAATTCCCGTTTCGTGAGCCTTTCGAGACCATCCGTCAACCTTCAGAGTGAAGAGGCCAGCTTTTGCAGCGCTTCTTCGGCCACTCGCATCACCGTCCACTCGTCCATTGGGACGGCACCGAGCGATTTGTAGAACTGGATGCTCGGCTCGTTCCAGTTGAGGACCGACCACTGCAGCCGGCTGTAGCCCTTGGCCACGCACTCCTGGGCGAGTGTTTCCAGGAGCTTCTTGCCGAGGCCGTTGCCGCGTTGCTCCGGCGTGACGTAGAGGTCCTCGAGGTAGATGCCGTGCACGCCGTCCCACGTCGAGAAGTTGAGGAACCACAACGCCATCCCGACGACCTGACCGTCCACTTCGGCCACATGTCCGAACAGTGCGGGGTTCTCGCCGAACAGCGCGGTGTGCAGCTGTTCCGCGGTCAGGTGGCACTGCTCGGGTGCCCGTTCGTACAGCGCCAGCTCGTGCACCAGCTTCACGACCGCGTCGACGTCACGCGGTTCCACACGCCGGATCATCACACCTCCCACGCAGGCACGTTGAGCCTGCGCACCTGCGGGTCGCCCCGCTCGTCGCCCAGCTGGCAGATGCCGGCCGGGTCCAGTCCGAAGTGGACACCCTGGTCCGGCGCCAGTCCCAGCCACGCCGCGATCAGCACGCGGCTGAAGTGCCCGTGCCCCACCAGCACCACGTCGCCGCCGGACAGGATCTTGCGCGCCTCGCCGAGCACCTTGCGGGCCCGTTCCTGCACCTCCGCGTGCGTCTCACCGTTGGGCATCGGGTGCGACCACACCGTCCACCCGGGAACGCGCTCGCGAATCTGCGGCGTGGTGATGCCCTCGTAGTCGCCGTAGTCCCACTCGGCCAGGTCTTCGGTCGTCGCCGTGATCTCCAGGCCGGCCAGCTTCGCGGTCCTGGTCGCCCGTTGCCGGGGACTGGTCAACACAAGCGCAGGTGCCTGGTCCGTGCCCCTCAGCCGTGCGAGCGTGGCGCCCGCGCGGCGTGCCTGCTGCTCGCCCTCGGGCGTCAGCTCGATGTCAGTGCGTCCCGTGTGCCTGCCGCTCTCGGACCATTCGGTCTGGCCGTGACGCAGCAGGTAGAGGTGGGTGCTCACCTGTTCGATCCTAGGGAGTGACGGGGAGCACGTTTGGGGGAGTCCACCTTCGAGGTACCCCGCTCGCCATGACCGCCGAGCACCCCGACCACGGCGCACCCGACGAGGTCGACCCCCAGGAGATCCGCGAGGCCTTCGGCGTCCGCGTCGCGCGCATCCGAGCGGAGCTGACCTCGACGTGGAACAAACTGAGCCAGAACGAGCGCGAAACCGACACCAGGGACCAGTGACGTTTCGGTTGTGCATGTAACGCATCCCCCGGCGTTGGGCCGAACGGCGTACTACTGCGGTCGGGTTGTTGTTTTATTTGGCAGATTCCCTGCGCAATGACGTGCCATGTGCTGTGCGGCGTCGATAGAACGGAGTGGCTCGTCCTTTATGAGGGGGACCCACACATGCGCCGCACAGTCGCGCTTTTGATACCTGTTCTGCTCGCCGCGGTCCTACCGGCTCTGCCCGCGTCGGCCGCGCCGGAACCGCCGTCGCCCGGTTGGGCCGTCGCGGGTGACGTGATCCGGTGGACCGCTCCCACGCCGATGCCGTTGTCGGACGCGGGCGTGGAGTTCTGGGAGGGGGACAGGTTCCTCGGTCTGGCCAGAGAGTCGGCCGACCTGCGCACCTTCACTTTGTCGGCCTCGCTGAAGAATCCGGGCGCGCTCCAGGTGCGTTCGGCCGGGCGCCGGCTGGACGTCACCGAGCCCGCGGCTGCTTCGCTCGCCGCGCCCCAACTGCCCGCCTTGCAGCCGGAGGCGGCGGTGGATCCCGGCAAGCCGGGGCCGTACGCCACGAGCACCGGGGAGTACTCGCTCGACCCGGTCAAGCTGCCCGAGTACGCGGCGCCGATCGAGATGGAGGCCGTCGTCGTCGCGCCCAAGGGTGCTTCCGGCAAGCGGCCGCTGGTGCTGTTCCTGCACGGCAGGCACTTCACCTGTTACAGCAAGACCAACCCGAACCAGATCCTGATGGCCTGGCCGTGCCCGGCCGGATCCACCGCCGTGCCGAGCCACCGCGGGTACCTGAAGGCGCAGCAACTGCTGGCCTCGCAGGGATATCTGACGGTGTCGATCTCCGCGAACGGCGTCAACGCCCAGGATGCGATGACCGCCGACGCGGGCGCACAGGCGCGTTCGTCGTTGGTCCGCCACCACCTGGCGAAGTGGGCCGACTGGTCGGCAGGCCGTGGCTCGGTGCCCGCCGCGGTGAAGGCGGCGCCCGCCGCCGACATGTCGAAGGTGTTGCTGGTCGGCCACTCCCGCGGTGGTGAGGGCGTCAACCGTGCCGCGACCGACAGCCTGACCCCGCCGCCCGGTGACACGGGGTTCAGCGGACCGGTGCGGTGGAACATCCGCGGCGATGTGCTGATCGGCCCGACGATCTTCGGTCACAACCCGGCGCCGGACGTGCCGTCGGTGACGTTCCTGCCCGGCTGCGACGGCGACGTCTCCGACCTGCAGGGGCAGATGTTCCTGGACCAGACGCGCGGCCTCAGTCGTGGCGCCGCGTTGCACAGCGCGCTGTACATGGTCGGCGCGAACCACAACTTCTTCAACAGCGAGTGGACGCCGGGCCAGGCGGAAGCGCCGGCGAGTGACGACTTCTGGCCTGGCCAGGAACCCGACGCGGTGTGCTCACCGGGAATGGCGACCCGCCTGACCGCGGACCAGCAGCAGACCATGGGCGCCACCTACATCGCGGCGTCCGCGCGTCTCTTCCTGGCCCGTGACGAGTCGGTGTTGCCGCTGCTCGACGGCTCCGGCGTCCGCGCGCCGTCCGCTGACCCGGCGCGCGTTCTCTCGCACGCCATCGGTGGCGACCGCAAGTCATTCGTCGTCCCGGACGGTGCGATCTCTGCTTCCGGCAGCGCAAAGCTGTGCCAGCAGATTTCACGTGACGCCGCGGTGGCGTGTGGTGGTTCCCGTTCGCCGCACTTCGTCGGCTTCCGCTACGGCGCTTCGCAGCCCGAACGTCTCTCGGTCGCGCTGAAGTGGTCGGCCGCGGGCCAGGCCGGCGAGGTTCGCCCCGCCAAGCCCGTTTCGTTGAACGGGTCGAAGGAACTTGCGCTGCGCCTGGCCGTGCCGCCCAACTCGCCTGCTTCTCGTTTCGGGGTCGCCGTAACTGACCAAAGTGGACAGAAGCGCTCGCTGGGTTCGGTCTCGGTGACCGGTCTGCCGGCCACCGAGCGCCTGAGTGCTCTGTGGGCACAGGAGGTCCGCGTCCAGCTGCCAGCGGGCATCGGTCATGTGACCGCGCTGGAACTGGTCCCCGAGTCCGCTTCCGGCGAGGCGTGGCTCATCGACGCCTACGGCTGGAACAAAGGTCTCGTCCCGGTGGTGCCAACGCGTCTGGCCCGCGTCGACGCCACTGTCACGTCGGTCGACGAGGGCAACTCCGGCACCCAGACCCGCAACATCACCGTCACCGCCACCGGCAACGGCACTCGCGTCGTCCGGCTCTTCTACAACGACTCCGCGAACCAGCCCGTGACCAAGCTCGTGACGCTGAAGCCGGGCGAGCACCGCACCGAGGTGCCGGTCTCCTTCACCGGCAACACCAGGTGGAGCGCCGACACCCGCCACCCCGTCGGGGTGCTGGCGATCTCCAACGCTGTTGTCGGTTCTGCCGTTGGTGGCCTGCTCGTGCGCAACGACGACCCGGCGCCGACCGTGACGGTCACGCCGGTCGCCGACAGCGTGAAGGAGGGCGGCACGCTGACCTGGAAGCTGACCCTGTCGGAGGCCGCCGACTCCGGCGTCATCGTGGTGGGCAAGCCGGTGGCACCTTCGGGTGCGCCGGAACTGTCCACAACGGACGTCGATGCCCAGTGGTTCTTCGGCAACTCGGGCGAAGAGGCCACGCCGTCGCGACCGCTTTCCTCGACGGGGCTTGAGCTGTGGGTGTACGTCCCGCCGGGCCAGACGACGTACGAGATCAAGGTGCCCTCCTCGGCCGACTCCGAGACCGAGGCGGAGGAGCAGGTGCGGTTCAAGTTCGAGGGCGAGTCGCCCACGGGCATCGGGTTCGAGGTGACCGGCAAGGTGGCGGACGCCGCGTAATCCTTGTGTTGCAAGCGAACGGTGCCGCTTCCTACTCGGGGGCGGCACCATTGCGTTTCCGGATCATCTTTGCTCGCTCGAACAGCGGTTCGGCCTCGTCACGTCGTCCCAGATCGACTAAGGCATTTCCGAGGTGGACCAGGCTGGAAGCGACCGCGGCATGGTCGGGCCCGTAGATGGCTTCGCGAATGGTGACGGCTCGTTCGTGCAGGGGTCGGGCCTCCGCCGATCTGCCGACTCTGCGGAGGACGTCGCCCAGGTTGTTCAGAGTCACCGCGACGTAGGGGTGGTTGGGGCCGTAGGTGGCTTCGTAGATGGCGAGGGCTCGTTCGTGGAGGTCCATTGCTTCGGCCGGGCGGCCCAACCCGCTGATCGCGTTGCCGAGGTTGCTCAGGCAGGCTGCCAGATCGACGTTATTAGGGCCGTAGGTGGCTTCGAAGATGGCGAGGGCTCGTTCGTGGAGGTCCATCGCCTCGGTCGGGCGGCCCAGCAAGTTGATCGCGTAGCCGAGGTTGTTGAGATTGACGGCGACCCTAGGGTGGTCGGGCCCGTGAGCGGCTTCGTTGATGCTGACGGCACGTTCGAGCAAGGGCTTGGCTTCGCCGGCGCGGCCCAGGTCGTTGAGTGCAGTGCCGAAGTTGTTCAGAGTGGTGGCCACGCTGACGTGGTCGGGGCCGTAGGTGGCTTCGAAGATGGCGAGGGCTCGTTCGAACAAAGGGAGGGCGTTGACGGCACGGGCTGTGACCTGCAGAAAGGTGGCCGTGCGCTCGTGCAGCCACAGGCTGGGTGCGGTGGTGTGCTCTGGGGCGCTGCTCTCCATGCCATCGAGGACCGCGAGGACATGAGGTAGCAACGCGCGCCATCGCGCCCAGTTCTCCGGTGCGTCCTCGATCTGGGTAGGCAGATCGGCATCGAGGAGCTCCTGCGCGGTCGCGCGTCCTGGCCGCGGGGTCTCCGCGCTGGGCCGGCGGAGGTGATGTGCTCGCAGCGACTGCTGCAGGAGCCGGTGGGCGATCGTGATCTCGGTGCTGGTGCGCCGCACGAAGAACCCGTCGGCCAGGGCGCCGACGGTCTCCGCCCAGTCGAGCGGATCTCGTGCCGCCGCAGCCAGTGGAACCGGAAGCTCATCGGGATTGTCGACGAACAGGTCGAGCGGCACCGGCTCAGGCGCCATCCACGCCAGCAGGTCCAGCAGCTGGCTCGCAGCGGGATTCCGCTCGCTCAGCGCGGTCAGCGACAGGTCCCACAGCGTGGTCAGGGTCTCGTGCCGGTTGATGACCCGTCCGCGACCGATCATGTCCGCCGCTCGCTCGCGGAACAGCCGCACGTAGTCGTCCACGGACAACCCTGTGCTCTCGGCGTAGGCGCAAGCCTGCTCGATCGCCAGCGGCAAGTCTCCGAGCAGCTGTGCCAGCGTCTCGGCCTGCTCGCGGGACGCGGTGCGCAGCCGGCGCTGCACCAGGGCAACGCTTTCGGCCCGATCCAGCACGTCGAGGTCCAGCACGGTGCCGAGCGCGGCGAATCCACCGCGCCGCGTTGTGATCACCACCTGGCCATGGCCCGATGGCAGATAGGGCCACAGGTCGGACGGCTCTTCCGCGTTGTCGAACACCAGCAGCCACCGAGCCCGGCCGCGCAAGTAGTCCAGAACCCGTTTGGTGGTGGACGGGTCGACGTCGATGCCCAGGGCGATGCCGAGCTCGGTGAGGTGGTCGGGGATCACGGCCGGTTGTTCGGCGGGGATCCACCACACCACGTCGAAGTCGCTTGCGAAGAGGTGCGCGTACTCGATCGCGAGTTGTGTCTTGCCCACGCCTCCCATGCCGTACAACGAGTGCACGGCGATCGTCTTGCTGGAACGCAGGGCCTCACGCATCCGCTCCAACGACTCGGCTCGGCCGGTGAAGTTGGGGTTGCGCGGTGGCACGTTCCACACAGCGGGCAGCGTGCCGGGAAAACTCGGTTTCGTGGCGGCGGCCCGCCCAGGAAACGCAGGAGGCTCTGGCGGCTTCAGCCGGCCCGTCAACGCACCTCGAACGACACGATGCAGTCGTGTGCGCGCGGCGACCTCGTCCAAGCCGAACAGGTCCTCCGAGACCACAGAGCCCAGCAGGCTCGGCCGCTCGCAGTCCTCCACCCGCAGCACCAGCAGCTTCCGGTCGCCTCCAGCCGGATCGTCGCGCCACGCGGCCTGCCACTCGGCGGCTCCGTACACGGACTCCAGATAGGCGGAGGACAACACGGCGATCGTGCGTTCGGAGACCTGCACGCCTTGGTGCATCGCACTGACCCAGTTGCTACCGGGCACGATGTCCCACGCCTGGATCAACACCCGGTGACCCTGCGCCTCCAGCTCCCAGGCGATCCACTCGGCCCACGATCTGTCGGCCTGGGTGTACGACACGAAGAAGTCCCGCTCGTAGTCACCGGCCACCCGAAACCCCCACCCTCACAGCGTGTGCATCAGGTCACATCGCACGCCACCAACCCGGGGTTACCCCCGAACGACGAATGGCGCCGCACCCTGCCCAGGGATGCGGCGCCGTTCAGAAAGACAGCGAGGGCTCAGCCCTGCTTGGTCTCCCAGAAAATCTTGTCGATCTGCGCGATCAGGTCCAGCAGGGCCTGACCCGACGCGGGGTCCATCGAACCCTTGGTGCCCGACGCACCCGCGGCCTTGGTGGCGCGGTTGAACAGGTCGTGCAGCTCGGGGTACTTCTCGAAGTGCGGCGGCTTGAAGTAGTCCGTCCACAGCACCCACAGGTGGTGCTTGACGAGCTCGCTGCGCTGCTCCTTGATCAGGACGGCGCGCTCCCGGAACTCCGGGTCCTCGTTCGCCTGGTACTTCTCCTGGACCGCCTTGACCGACTCGGCCTCGATGCGGGCCTGCGCGGGGTCGTAGACGCCGCAGGGCAGGTCGCAATGCGCGGTGGCTTCGACGCGCGGGCGGAGAATGCGCGACACGAGTCGCATCGTTCCTCCCAGAATGAAAACAGTGGATGCTCCGACAAGAAGACCCTACTCCGGCTGACCGAAGGGTGATCGTTGAGACCGCGCCTCTCTACCGTGCTCGTGACAGGGCCGTCGATGGTGCCGGCACTCCGCCACGAGGACATCGTGCTGGTCAGGTGGGGTGCGAAGCCCAAGCCGGGCCAGGTGGTCCTCGTCAGGTGGGCCGGCAGACCCGATCAACTGTCCATCAAGCGCGCCTCTCACCCAGTGGACGGTGGGTGGCACGTAGTAGGAGACAACCCCTACGCGAGCACGGACTCCGAACATCTCGGGCCGGCCGAGGTGCTCGGAGTCGTCAGGGCTCGACTGTGGCCGAGGCCCAGGCTCAGGCTTTGAGGGACGCGTACAGGGCCACGCAGTCCTCGTAGCGCGGCAGCACACCGGCTTCGTACGCCTCGGCCAGCGTGGGCGCCGACGTGTCCTTCTCCGACAGCAGGAACGCCAGCTCGCGCGGCCAGGGCAGGTCCAACGCGGGGTCGAGCGGGGTCAGGCCGTGTTCGCCGGTCGGGTTGTAGACCGTGGAGCAGAGGTAGTTCATGGTCGTGTCGTCTTCCAGCGCGATCATCGCGTGGCCGAGTCCCTCGGACAGGTAGACCGCGTTGCACTTCGTCGAGTCGACGAGCACCGCGTCCCACTGGCCGAACGTGGGGGAGCCGACCCGGATGTCGACGATCATGTCGATGAACGAGCCGCGCGGGCAGAAGACGTACTTGGCCTGGGACGGCGGGACGTCGGCGTAGTGGATGCCGCGGATGGTCCCCGCTCGGGAGACGCTGTGGTTGGTCTGGGCGACCCGGAGGGGGTGTCCGACCGCCTCGACGAAGGCGGCCTCCTGGTACGGCGAGACGAACACGCCGCGGTCGTCGGGGAATGTCCGAGGGGTGAACTCGAACGCGCCGTCAATTTTCAGCGAACTCGCCTGCATGCCGTCACTCTAAGGCGTCAAAGTTTCTTGACCGATCGGGTGCTTCCTGCCTGCATAAACCGACCGGTCGGTGCAGAAAACCGGACGGACGTCTTGCTACATGCCCTCTGACCTGCGGAAAAAGTGTGATCCCCGCCGCAGACAGCGGAGCGCGACCCTGCCACACTTCCGTCACCCGCAGCACTCGGGCGGCTCTCCGACGCAAAACTCGTGGGAGATGTCGACCGACTTTCAAGGCCCCGTGTACCTGGCGTGACAACGCTGGGCCGGTGCGCCGTTTGGTGATGAGCCCACGTCCGGGGCTACTACGCCGCCCGCACCGCAGGAGGGACGCCGTGACAGCAGTGAACGAAGCCCGTACCGAGAACTCCGATCCGACGAAGCTGACGGACGAGGAGATCTTCAACGCGCACCTGGGCGGGAAGCTCGAGGTCGGCGCGACCGCCTCGCTCGCTGACCCGAAAGCGCTGTCCATCGCGTACACCCCCGGTGTCGCACGAGTGAGCAAGGCCATCGCGGAGGACGCCGCCCTCGCCGCGAAGTACACGTGGGCGCACCGCCTGGTCGTCGTCGTCAGCGACGGCACCGCCGTGCTCGGTCTCGGCGACATCGGCCCCAGCGCGTCGCTGCCCGTCATGGAGGGCAAGTCCGCGCTGTTCAAGACGTTCGGCGGCCTCGACTCCATCCCGCTCGTGCTCAACACGACGGACGTGGACGAGATCGTCGAGACGCTGGTCAGGCTGCGCCCGTCGTTCGGCGCCGTCAACCTCGAGGACGTCTCGGCGCCGCGCTGCTTCGAGCTCGAGCAGAAGCTGATCGAGGCGCTCGACTGCCCGGTCATGCACGACGACCAGCACGGCACGGCCGTCGTGTCGCTCGCCGCGCTCAACGGTGCGAACACGGTGCTCGGCAAGAACATCGGTGACCAGCGGGTGGTCATCTCCGGTGCGGGCGCCGCGGGCATCGCGATCGCCAAGATCCTGATCGCCGCCGGCGCGGGCGACATCACGCTGCTCGACTCGCGCGGCATCGTCCGCACCGGTCGCGCCGGCCTCAACCCGGTCAAGGAAGAGATCGCGGCGGTCACCAACTCCAGCAACCTCGACGGCGGCATCGACGTGGCCCTGCGCGGCGCGGACGTCTTCATCGGCGTGTCGTCGTCGAAGGTGTCCGAGGAACTGATCGCGAGCATGGCGGACGACTCGATCGTGTTCGCACTGTCCAACCCGGACCCCGAGGTGCATCCGGAGGTCGCCGCCAGGCACGCCGCGATCGTGGCGACCGGCCGCAGTGACTTCCCGAACCAGATCAACAACGTGCTCGCGTTCCCCGGCATTTTCCGCGGGGCGCTCGACGCGGGTGCGCGGCGGATCACAGAGGGCATGAAACTCGCGGCCGCGGACGCCATTCTCGCCGTTGCCAAAGATGATTTGGGTCCAGATCGAATTGTTCCGTCCGCACTGGACCCGCGCGTCGGACCCGAGGTCGCCGCAGCTGTGGCGGTTGCCGCGAAGGCCGACGGCGTCGCCTGATCCCGCTGTTCATTCGCCACCCTTTTGCAAGTTCACGGGGACCGAAACCACGAACGTGGCTTTTCGTTAACCCGTGCAGGGCTGGGCGATGACGCTCCGAAGCGCTACCGTCCCTCTCCTCGGGTGTTCACCCGAGGAGAGGGTTCGTGTTTGCCGCCGTTCGGGTGCCGTTGTCGTGCCCACCCGAATTGCCGCGGGCGGCGGATACGGGAGAGGGTGGGCCGGTGCCCAAATGGGTGGGACGCGCGACGGTGGTGAACGGCCGTGCACGGACGGCTACGAAGCCTCCGGTGACGCTTGACGGGCTGACCCTGCCCGATGCGCCGTCGTTGCTCGTCGACATCAAGGGTGTCGTCATGCAGGCGAACCCGGCCGCCGTGGAGCTGGCCGCTGCCCAGGGAGCCGACGACCTCGTCGGGCACCCGCTCGGCGAACTTCTCCTCGGCAACCAGTCCGATCTGCGCCTGTTGCGCGCCGACGGCACCGAGCTGCCGGTGCGCGTGGCCCGCCACGCCGTTCCGGGAACAGGCCTGCAGGCCGTCCTGCTGATCGACGTCTCCGATCTCGCCGCCGCCGCGGAAGCGTTGCGCGACGAACAGCGCCGCCTGCGCAAGGTGCAGCGGGTCGCGGAGCTGGGTTCGTGGGAGTACGACCCGGAGACCGGCCTGACCGTCTGGTCGGACACGCACTACGAACTTCTCGGCGTCGAACGCGGCGCGGTCGTGCCGGGAGCGCAGGCCGTTCTGGACGTCGTGCACCCCGACGACTACGCCATGGTCGAGTCGTACTGGCAGGGCCGTGAGATGACCGGCGACCCGATCGACATCGAGTACCGGATCGTGCGCCCGGACGGACAGCTGCGGTGGATCAGGGGCGTCGCCGAGGCGAGGCTGACCGATCAAGGCCAGCTGGACAAGATCACCGGCTACATCCGCGACATCACCGAGTCCAAGCGCGCGGCCTCCGAGCTCGCGCAGGAACGGGCGCGCCTGCTGGAAGCGCAGCGCATCGCCCGCATCGGCAGCTGGGCCTACGAGACCGGCACGCGCGCCGTGCACCGCAGCGAAGTGCTGATGGAGATGTACGCCGAGCTGGGCATGAGCCCGGACGACGACCTCCTCAGCGGCGTGCACCCCGACGACAGGGAGGCCGTCAAGGACCTGCGGCACCGGCTGCTGCACACCCGTGACGACGCTCCGGTCGAAGTCGAGGTCCGCAGCGAGATCGGCGACCGCGTCTACATGTGCCGGGCCCGCGCGGAGATCGCGCCGTCCGGCCGCATCGAGCGCTACCACGGCACCATTCAGGACGTCACCGAGGCACGCGCGCTGGAACGCCAGATGCGCGAAGACCGCCGAAGACTGGCGGACGCGCAGCAGGCCGCCCGCCTCGGCATGTGGGAGTGGAACCCGGCGACCGGCCAGGTCGTGTGGTCCGACATGCTGCGTGAGCTCGTCGGCCTGCCGGCGGAAGTTGATGGCAGCTACCAGGCGTACCTCGATCTGGTGCACCCCGAGGATCGCGGCTGGGTCGACGACCTGTGCCGTCAGCTCGTGGTGGACGAGGTCGCCATGCAGTTCGAACATCGCATGGTGCGCCCCGACGGCTCAATGCGCATCTTCCGCTGCCACGGCATGATCGTCCACGACCCGCACGGCAAGCAGCTCGCCGTCGGCACCGCGCAGGACGTCACGGAGCAGCGCGCCGCCGAGGCCCGCATGAAGCGTTCCTCGCAGCGCTTCACCGACCTCGTGTCGGTCACTCCCGTCGGCATCGGCCTGTTCGACGAGGGCGAGCGCCTGGTTGACGCCAACGACGCGTTGTGCGATCTCCTCGGCATGGAACTGGAGCAGCTCCGCGGCATGACCGCCGAGCAGCTCACCCACCCCGAGGACACCTCGCCGGGCCTGCAGTGGGCCGCCGAACGCACGCAGAAGATCCCGCAGCGCATCCTCGTCCGTCCCGACGGCGAGAAGGTCTACTGCGAGCTGCACATCGCGTTGTCCGTTCAGGACGACGGCCGCCGCTTCTGGCTGATCGTGTTCCTCGACATCACCGAACGCCGCCGCGCCGCAGAGGCCCTGCGTCACCAGGCCACCCACGACGAGCTGACCGGCCTCCCGAACCGCGCGCTGGTGAAGGAGATCCTCGGCAAGCTGCTGGAAGGTCCCGGCCGTTCCAAGGTCGCCGTCTTCTTCTGCGACATCGACAACTTCAAGCGCGTCAACGACTCCCTCGGCCACGACGCGGGCGACGAGCTCCTCGTGGCACTGGCGAGGCGGCTGGAAGGCGGCCTGCCCGACGGCTGCACGGCCGCCCGTCTGTCCGGCGACGAGTACGTGATCATCTGCGAGGACATCGACTCAGTGGGCGGCGTGGACGCGCTGGCCACCCGTGTCGCTTCGCTTCTGAGGACCGCCGTTCCGGTGCACGGCCAGCTGGTCCGGGTCTCTGCCTCGATCGGCGCCGCCGTGCCGAACGGCTCGCGAGCCAACGGCGCGGACCTGCTGCGGTTCGCCGATGCCGCGATGTTCGAGGCGAAGCGCAACGGCGCCGGGCGCGTGTCCCTGGCTTCGGCCGCGTTGATCGCTTCCGCGGACCGTCAGGTGCACCTCGAAGGCCAGTTGCGGGACGCCTTGCAGCACGACGGCCTTGCCCTGCACTTCCAGCCTGTTGTCGGCGTCGACGGTGCCGTGCTGACGGCCGAGGCCCTGGTGCGCTGGCCGCATCCCGATCGAGGGCTGCTGCCGCCGGACGTGTTCCTGCCGGTGGCCGAGCAGGGCGACCTGATGCGCGAGCTCGACCGCTGGGTGCTGCGGACGGCGTTGAAGGAGGCCGCGACCTGGCCCGCGCCGGACGGTCGTCCGGTGTCGGTGGCGGTGAACCTGGCCGGGTTGGTGCCGGGCGATCCGGAGTTCGTCGACATCGTGTCGAACGCGATCATGGAGTCCGGCGTGCCGTGGGACCGGGTGGTTCTGGAGCTCGTCGAGACCGCCTTGGTCGATCTGCCCTCGCGGGTGCGTCAGTCGATGGACGAGCTGGTGCAGCGCGGTGTGCAGTTCGCCGTGGACGACTTCGGGACCGGGTACTCGTCGCTGGCCAGGCTGAAGGACCTGCCGGCGCAGATCATCAAGGTGGACCGGCGGTTCGTTTCCGGTGTGGGCAACGACTCCTCGGACTTCGCGGTGGCACGCGCGGTGGTGGACATGGCTCGGGCCATGGGACGCAAGTGCGTGGCTGAGGGCGTTGAGACCGCCACTCAGTTCCACGTTCTGCGCGGCGTCGGCGTGGACGCGTATCAGGGGTGGTTGTTCTCGCGTCCGGTGCCGCCCAAGGAGTTCCGCGCGATCCTAGCCCTCGGGCCGCTCCACATACCGCGCGCTGGCTGAGATCTGCGGCAGCAGCGCCGCGATCCGGTGCTTCGGCAGATCGATCAACCGCAGTTCGAGATCGTCGGCCGCCACGGAGGCGTTGTCGACGATCTCCGCGGCCTGCCGCTTGGTCAACACGCCCTGCGACGCGGTGATCAACGCTTCGCGCCAGACGTTGCGCAGCTTTCCGTGTGCCTTCATGAGCACTTCGCGGACAGTGCGGTCGCCCAGTGACAGGGTTCCGGTCAGCACCTGATCGGCGACAACGATCGTGGTCTTGCCATCTGGGTTGTTGCGCAGGAATTTCAGCGTGAACCGCGTCGCCACCAGTTCCTGAAGTTCCTTCTGTCCCGCCTCCGACGACACGGCCGGGTGGTTGTTCGGCACCAGGCAGGCCAGCCGGGCCGGTGAAGAAGCCAGAAGCGTTCGCAGCAACCACGGTCCCGGATCCGCGGACAGGTCGACGGCCAGCGAAGCGGCACCCTTGCCGACCGGCTCCGCCCACCCCGCGGAACGCGGCTTGGGCGGCGGTGAGGACTCGGGCCGCGGCGCCAGTTCCGACAACGCGGACAACGCTTCCTTCGAAGGCCCGGAGGACTCCACGGACTGCGCGCCGTGCGTGTAGATCCGCGTCCCGCCGGACACCGCGCGCCGACCGGTCGGCCGGCAGACGTACAGATCGGCGGCGGAACCGATGGCCTGGGCACCGTCGAAGCGGTGGAACGCGGGCAGGATCGCCTCGAACACCAGCCCGAGCTTCTGCAGTTCCTGCTGCACCTTCAACCCCAGCGCGGGCGTTCGGTCGGAGAACCCGTATGCCAGCAGCACACGTCCGGCGGAGATGTCCGCGAGCGCCTCGACGGCACGTCCGGCGAACAGCCCCATGCCCTCCGGCGAGTAGGGCGGGTCGCTGAAGACCAGGTCGAAGGACTCGAGAACCGAGGCGGGCAGCCCGAAACGCATGTCGCAGTGCAACGTCCGGACGTCGAAGCCGCGAGAGGCCGCCCGCGAGTCGATGAACTCCAGCAGTCGCTCGTCGAGGTCCACGACCGTGATCGACACGTGAGGATTGACCGCCGCCACGGCGAGCGAGGTCAGGTCGTGATCGCCCAGACACAGCAAACGCTTGCCTGCCAGGTCGTAGGTGGAATTCAGCCACACGGCGCGGTTGAGAGCGGTTTCCGCGGTCGCCTGCACGTGATCCAACGAGGACAACGGCGGTGGGACGTCGGCGATGTCCACGAGGATCTGGCGCAGCACGTCCGTGTGGTCGCGAACTCCCGAAACGTCGAACGCCTCACGGTAGGAGGCCACCCGACCAGGCGCGATGCGGTAACGATCGTCTGAAGATTCGATGTCGTCACCAGCCGCCTTGAGCAGCTCCTGGACGGTGCGGCGGGGCACGGCGGGCAGGCGTACGAGCTCGGCCAGCGGGTGCCAGTCCTCGCTGAGCAGGGACAACACCTCGCGGAGCTTGCGGGCGTGCACGCCGCGCTCCGACACCAACTGGCGAACCTGGTCGATCGTCACAAGCGGTAAACCATACGGCCCGTCACATCCTGGAACGTTGCGCCGGGGTACGCCGAACGAGTTAAGGTCACACAGATCTGCATCCAGGGCGACCCAAACCGGGAGGTCGTCACGACCGGAGGGATCTTCGGGTGATCGAGTTCCGGGCCGTCACCAAGCGGTTCGAGGACGGGACCATCGCTGTCGACGAGCTCGACCTCACGGTCGAGGCGGGCACCATCACGGTGTTCGTCGGCCCTTCCGGCTGCGGCAAGACGACGTCGCTGCGCATGGTGAACCGCATGATCGACCTCACGTCGGGCACGATCCTGGTGGACGGCAAGGACGTCCTGACCGTCGACCCGCCGACCCTGCGGCGCGGTATCGGCTACGTGATCCAGCAGGCGGGTCTCTTCCCGCACCGCACCGTGCTGGACAACGTCGCGACCGTGCCGCTGCTGTCCGGTTGGGACAGACGAAAGGCACGCACCCGTGCCGCGGAGCTGCTGGAGATCGTCGGGCTCGACCCGGCGTTCGGCAAGCGCTATCCGGCGCAGCTTTCCGGCGGTCAGCAGCAACGTGTCGGCGTCGCGCGTGCGCTCGCGGCCGACCCGCCGGTGCTGCTGATGGACGAGCCGTTCAGCGCGGTGGACCCGGTCGTCCGGGAGGACCTGCAGAACGAACTCCTTCGCCTGCAAGCGGAACTCGACAAGACGATCGTCTTCGTCACACACGACATCGACGAGGCCCTCAAACTCGGTGAGCGCGTCGCGGTGTTCCAGACCGGCGGGCACCTCGCGCAGTACGCGCGGCCGACGGAGCTGCTGGCCGCGCCCGCCAACGACTTCGTGGCGTCGTTCGTCGGCAGGGACCGCGGCTACCGCACGCTCACGTTCCTGCACGCCGACGTGCCCGTGCACCCGATCAACACGGCGAAGCTCGGTGAGCGCATCGCCGTCGCGGACTGGACGCTCGTCGTCGACGACGAGAACCGGCCGAAGGGCTGGCTGTCCGGTGTGGACGGTGAGGTCGAGGTGGTCGAGAAGGACCTGATCTCCGGCGGCTCGCTGTACGACGGCACCACGTTGCGCGGCGCGCTCGACGCGGCGCTCAGCTCGCCGTCGGCTCTCGGCGTGGCGGTCGACGAGACCGGCGCGGTGGTCGGCGTCGTGCAGGCAGACGACGTGATCAAAGCGCTCGCGAAGGCCCGCGCGGCGGGTGAGGTCCCGAAGTGACCTGGATTTTCGAGAACTGGGAGAGGTTCTGGGAAGTCACCGAGGTGCACCTCCGGCTCTCGATCGTGCCGGTGCTGATCGGGTTCGCGCTGTCGATTCCGCTCGGGTGGTTCGCGAGCCGATCCGCGACGGCGCGCGCGATCCTCTTCCCGCTGGCCAACATCCTCTTCACGATCCCGTCCATCGCGCTGATCGTGATCACCCCGGTGCTGATCGGCGTGAAGATCCTCGACGAGATCAACGTCATCGTGCCGCTGGTGATCTACACGGTCGCGCTGATGGTCCGCTCGGTCGCCGACGCGCTGGCCGC
>NZ_VSRL01000599.1 GCF_012184385.1 Lentzea indica | reverse complement strand
CACTGGATGCGCGACGAGCACCCGCTCCCGCAGATCTACAGCGGACACAACGAGCTGTACTTCCGGGGACCGCCGCCCGAGACGGCGGATGTGGTGATCACGGTGGCCCTGGACGAGAACCGGCTGGCGCGGGACTTCCGCGAGTGCTCCGTGGTGGCGCGCATCGACAACGGGTACGGGCTCGACACCAGGGAGCAAGGCCGGGCCATCTCGGTGTGCCGCGGTCTGCGGGCGCCGTGGGCCGAACTGTGGCCCAGGTACCGGCTGATCGGGCCCTACTGACCGGGTGTTCCGCACACAGAGACCGATCAACTCGATGTGATCTCGTGGGGTCGCCGCGCCCGTGCAGCCTGACGTTCGTGTCGCGGACCATGCCGTTCCGGAGGGACTGGTCGTTGTCCGCGACCAGGAGGGGGAGCGATGCAAGCGTTGACGGCGGAGGGCGTGGCGGCGCGGACCGGCGTGGCGGTGCCGCTGGCGCGGCGCCCGGTGGCGGTGGTCGCAGTGCTCTACGCGGCCCTGGTGTTGCCGTTCGCCGGAAAGTACGGGCTCACGGTCGACGAGCTGTACTTCCGGATGCTGGGCGACGATCCGCGGTGGGGTTACTTCGACCAGCCGCCGCTCGCGCCACTGCTCGCCAAGGCGGG
>NZ_VSRL01000598.1 GCF_012184385.1 Lentzea indica | reverse complement strand
GGACGTCAGTGGTTCGGTGTTGCGGGCGTGGTTGCGTGAGCGTGTGCCGGATTACCTTGTGCCGTCGGTGTTCGTGGCGCTGGATCGGCTTCCGCTGACACCGAACGGCAAGGTCGACCGTCGAGGGCTGCCCGATCCGGAGCCGGAGACGACCGGCGAGGCGTATGTCGCACCCCGGAACGCTGCCGAGGAAGCGCTGGCAGCCGTCTGGTCGCAGGTGCTGGGCGTCGAGCGTGTTGGCGTGCATGACAACTTCTTCGAGCTCGGTGGCGACTCCATCCTGAGCTTGCAGATCGTGTCTCGCGTTCGTGCGGCAGGTCTTGGTATCGATGTGGCGGACGTGTTCGCCCACCAGACCATCGCCGAGTTCGCTCTCGCGGTGCGTGACACGCCTGCGGTCTCCTTGGCCGAGCAGGGCGTTGTCACGGGCCCCGTCCCCTTCACGCCGATTCAGCGTTGGTTCCTGGCTCAGGACATCCCGGATCGGGACCACTGGAACTGGTCGGGCATGTTCGAGCTGGCGCCTGGCACCGATGCCGATCGCCTGGCGTTGGCGCTCGATGCCGTGGTGGCGCATCACGATGCGCTGCGCATCCGGTTCACACCGGAGAGCCAGCACAACGCCGGCATCGAGGCCACCGGTCTGCTGC
>NZ_VSRL01000597.1 GCF_012184385.1 Lentzea indica | reverse complement strand
CGGGCGCGGCCCAGGCGGACCAGCGCGTCGCCGGGGTCGGCGTTCTCCAGCATCGCCGCGCACACCTCGTCGACCTCGGCGAGCGGCCAGTCTGCGGGGAACGCCCAGCCGGCAGCCATGGTGGCGGTCCGCCACCTCGACTTCAGCAGGCGTTCCGCTTGTGCGACACCCACCCGGTCTCCCTTCAGCTCTCCCGATTCCAGGTGGGAGACGCGGTCACCAACGGTTCGTGACGCAACCCGCGTGGGGGATTGAGATGACTCTGCGCGTCGCCGTACGTCACACTGAGCGCCGCGAGGAGGGACACGAGACTTGGCGACCGTTCCTGCAGACGTCCAGGGGCCCAGCGACGCGGAACTCATCGAGTCCGTGCGCGGAGGGACCATCGACGCCTACGGCCAGTTGTACGAACGGCACGTCTCGGCGGCCTACAACCTCGCCCGCCAGTTGGCCCGCTCCCAGGCCGAGGCCGACGACCTGGTCTCCGAGGCGTTCGCGAAAGTTCTGGACACGCTGCGTGCCGGCCGTGGTCCCGACTCGGCGTTCCGGGCGTACCTGCTCACGGCGCTGCGCCACACCGCGTACGACAAGACGCGCCGCGAGAAGAAGGTCGACCTCACCGAGGACAGTGAACGACGTCGCGCCGGCGGTGGCG
>NZ_VSRL01000596.1 GCF_012184385.1 Lentzea indica | reverse complement strand
CGCTGCGCGTACCACCTTCCGGCAGCTGGGTACGGTCCGGCAGCTGGCCGCGCGGTTCGGCGGGGCGCCGCAGATGCACGAGGCGATCGACGACCTGGCTAAGCGGATCTTCGACGTCGCGTAACTACATCCTGACTTTAGTTTCGCGTATCGATCTGCGTGAAGCTAAAGGAAACTAGGAGGAGTGTTTCTGTTACGCTCTCACGGTGCTCGGTGATGACACGACTCGCGACCGTCTATGGCGCACCGCCGCCAGCCAACGCGGCTACTTCACGGCTGCCCAGGCGCTCAAGGCCGGCTACTCCTACCAGGCCCAGCACTTCCACGTCGGTCGGCGCAACTGGATCCGTATCGACCGCGGCATCTACCGCTTCCGCGAGTATCTCGACCTGCCGAGCACCGACACTGACCACCTGGTCCGCTGGTCTCTCTGGAGCCGGGACCAGGCTGTGGTGTCACACACGACGGCCCTTGCTGTACACGACCTGGGCATCGCCAACCCAGCGGAGATCCACCTGACCGTACCTCCGAGCTTTCGTGCTAACGACTCGGCTGTCGTCCTCCACCGCGCCACTCTCGGCGCTGCGGACATCGAACAACACGAGGGTTTCAAGGTCACCACACCCCTGCGGGCCATCACGGGAGAGCGCGGCGGACGGGGTTGATCA
>NZ_VSRL01000595.1 GCF_012184385.1 Lentzea indica | reverse complement strand
CGTGCCCGGCGTGACGAGAACGCCGCCCCCGCCTTCGCCGCCGCCTCGGCGTGCTCCGGCGCCGTGACGGTGCCCGCGCCGATCACGATCTCCGGCACCTCGCGCGCGACGTTCTCGATCGCGGCGAGCGCGGCCGGGGTGCGCAGCGTGAGCTCGATGACGCGGACGCCACCGCGCAGCAGCGCCTGGGCGAGCGGCACCGCGTGGTCGGCGTCGTCGACCACGACGACGGGGATGACGGGCGACAGCGTGAGCAGGTCTGCCCCGGTGGTCACACCGTTGGTCACGAGTGCACTCCTTGCCAGTTCTTTGAGATCGAAAACCGATATATCGCGCGCCGTCCCACGCCTGCCATGTCCACCCCGGATGCAAAAACGTTTGCGGACGACGTCCAAAGTCTCATTGCTAAGGGACAGGTCAGCGGTGGTGTTGGGGCCAATATATTGGTGGTGCGGGGTCTAGCTAGTGGTGCGTGACCGGGGCGAAGTGGTCGGCGGTGATCGGGCCGAACACCGTCGCACCGCGGTCGGCAGGTCCGACGGTACGGCGCAGGGCGGCGAACAGCTCGCGGCCGGTGCCGGTCCACTCGCGGCCGGTCGGCGGGAAGTCGACGAGGGGGCGCGACGCCAGCTCCTCTGCGGACACGTGGACCTCCAGCGTTCCGGCGGTGGCGTCG
>NZ_VSRL01000594.1 GCF_012184385.1 Lentzea indica | reverse complement strand
CTCGGAACGGCCCGGCGCCTCGCTGCGCGACATCGCGCGGCGGCAGGGTGTCGCCGGGGACGGTTCGGGACGTGCGGCGGCGGTTGAGCGCGGGCGTGGATCCGGTGCCGGAACGGATGCGTACAGCCGAGCGGGCCGAGGTGCCGGTGTCGCGCACCGAGGTCAGGGCGCCGGACGCCACCCTGCCGATCCTGCGGCGGGATCCTTCGTTGCGGTTCAACGAACACGGGCGGCAGGCGCTGCGATGGCTGGAGACCCACGCGGTCTCGCAGGGGGACTGGGCGGCGGTGGTGTCCGGGGTGCCTTCGCACTGCCGGGAACTGGTCGCGGACATGGCCCGCGGGTGTGCCGAGGCGTGGGTGGAGATGGCGGAGGCGCTGGAGCGGGAGAACCAGCGGACCGCGGTTTAGCCGGCGAACAGGATGTCGCCGATCTCTCGCGCCACCTCGCGTCCTGCCGCCGGGCGCAACCGGGACAGCAGCTTGCTGAACGACGTGAGGTCGATGTGCACGGTCGCCGACTGCACCTGCCGGACGTCGTCCAGCAGCTCGGCGACCAGGTCGCAGGCGTGGTCCACGTCGCCGCCTCGGCGTGAGCCGAGGAGCCCCGCGCACCTCCGAAGCGGGTGCGGGCGGCGCGCAGGGCGGTCGGAGCGCGATCAACGGCAGCTGGGTGTCCAGGATCGCGGCG
>NZ_VSRL01000593.1 GCF_012184385.1 Lentzea indica | reverse complement strand
GGACAACGCCTCCGCGCCGGACCAGGTGCGGCCGTTGCTGCCGGGGGACGGCGTCGTGCCGCGTGATCGTGACGTCGCGGGACGACCTGCGCGGCCTGATCGCGATGAACGGCGCGCGGACCGTGCCGGTGGACGTGTTCACGCCGTCGGAGTCCACGTCGTTGCTCTCGAAGCTGCTGGGGCCCGGTGATCACGCGGAGCTGGCCTCCCGGTGCGGCCACCTGCCGCTGGCGTTGCGAGTGGCGGCGGCCTACCTGGCAGGGCGCGACGACGTGACGATCTCGGGGTCGCCGATCGAGCTCGCCTACGCCGCGCTGCCGCCCGCGCCGCAACGGTTGTTCCGGCTGCTGTCACTCGTGCCAGGGCCGGACTTCACGCCGGAGGCGGCCTCCGCGCTGGCCGATGTGGACGCCGAGGGTCTGCTGACGGTGCTGGCGATCGCGAACCTGGTGGTGTCCGTCGTACCTGGCCGCTTCCGGTTCCACGACGAGCTGGTGCGTTACGCCGCCGCGTTGCGCGAGGAGTCGGACAGCCCGGCCGAGCAGCAGGCGGCGTGGACGGCACTGCTGAACCATTACATGCGCGGTGTCGAACGCTGCGCCGAGCTGCTCTACCCCGGCATCGTGCGGCTTCCCTCGCCGGCCACCGGCCCGGCGCCGCGGATCTCCAGCTCGGCCGAAGCCCTGGCGTGGC
>NZ_VSRL01000592.1 GCF_012184385.1 Lentzea indica | reverse complement strand
GCAACCGCGCCAAGGCTGTCGGGAAAGTCGGTCTCTCCCACCAGCCCGCCAGGACCACGAGGATCCCAGACGCCAACGCGATTGTCCTCACCCGAGGTCACCAGCAGCGTGGTCTCCGCGTTCCTGGCGAACGCCACGGACGTGACCGCTTCCCCATGCGCCCGAATGTGCGCCAACTCCCGTCCCCTTTCCAGGCACAGGACGCGGATGAATCCGTCGCCGTCACCGGTGACAACCACCTCATGCCCGTCCCACCGGCCGATCGCCATACCGGTGATCTCACCAGCATGGTCCTCGACCAGTACGCGACTTCCGCCCGATGCCGAATGCACGGTCAGGCTGCTGACGACCGACCGCGCAGAATCAACTCGCCGGATTGCCTGGCGCGCGACGACCACGATGCTTTCGTCCCTGTGCCGCCCCAAGGCAAAGCACTCAGCAGGCCTGCCGTGCCGGTCCTCATCGTCCAGCACCTTCTCCGGTTCGTCTTCTCCCAAGACGAGCACGAAGATGCCGACGCGCGTTTGCACGACGACCTTCGTCGCACCGTCGACGTCTTCCACGGACAGCTTCTGGACCGTTTGGTGCCACGCGACAGGATCACACGCCGACTTTCCGCTGGCGATGTCGCGGATCTCGATCACGCTGTTGCGGCCAACGCCGCGCCCCATGACCAGGACATTCTTCCCAGCCAGA
>NZ_VSRL01000591.1 GCF_012184385.1 Lentzea indica | reverse complement strand
CACCTGGCGTTCCGGCTGGCGCAGGCGCGTCATCACCGGCACGGCCAGGTGCGTGAACAGCTCGCGCGTGCCGCCCTGCACGGCGCCCCAGGCCACCTTGCGGCCGTAGCGGTGCTCGGCTTGACGTGCGATCTCGATGCGCTCGGAGCGCGTCTCCTCCCGCCACCGGGAGATGCGGCCCGACTCCGCCGCGGCGCGCGAAGCGTCGTCGAACTCGCCTTCGAGTGCGGGGAGCGTGCCGATGACCGTGATCTCCTCGCGGTCGACGATCACCTCGGGGGCGCCCACGAACCACCCGTCAGGGAGCCTGCCTGTGAACCAGGCCGCCGCGTCGTCGGCCGACGGCAGGTCAGCCTGTTGCCAGCCGCCTCTTCCTCGCCATCCACGTCCCATTTCAACCACCCCTGATTACATGATTACGTCGTTACCGACGTTACGCCTGCAATCAGCTAGCGGGTGTTCGCCGTCAGCGAAGTGACCAGGGCTTCTGCGGAAACGACGGGCCTGTCGCACACGTAGCCGCGGCACACGTAGGCAGCGGGTGCCTCGTCGACCAACGGGCGGTCTTCCAGCAACGGCAACGACGCTGGTTCTCCGGCCACGACGACGCCGCCTCCGGGCACATGAGCGACCGCCGCCGCCCACAGCGACGCACGGCGCGGGTCATCGCCGGCGCCACGACGGCCACCTGGCAGCCGGG
>NZ_VSRL01000590.1 GCF_012184385.1 Lentzea indica | reverse complement strand
CTGACCGAACTGAGCGAGCGGGACGACCGCGTCACGGTCCGGATCGACGGCGACGAACGCGACCTGGACCAGGCCACGGTGACCACGCTGCACCGCGCAGCGCAGGAGGCGGTCACGAACGCCCGCAAGCACGGCGATGCGACGGTGGTGCGGATCGCGGTGACGTTCGGCGCGGACGGCACCCGCCTGGTGGTGACCGACGACGGCCGCGGCTTCGACCTCACGGCCCACCGCACGGGATCGGCCTGCTGGGCCTGCGCGAGCGAGCAGCGCTGGCCGGCGGCGAGTGCACAGTGGACAGTCGACCGGGTGCGGGCACGTCGGTCACGGTGACGGTCCCGTGACCGCGGTGCGTGTGCTGGTGGTCGACGACCAGCGGCTGGTACGGGAAGGCATCGCGTCCCTGTTGGACATCCAGCCGGGCATCGACGTGATCGGCACCGCGGCGGACGGCCGAGAAGCGGTCGAGCGAACGCTCGCACTGACCCCGGACGTGGTGCTGATGGACGTCCGCATGCCTGAAATGGACGGCGTGGACGCGATGGCGGTGCTCGCGAAACGGGCACCCGGCTGCCGCGTGATCATGCTGACCACGTTCGACGACGAGGAGTACGTGGTGCAGGCGTTGCGCGCCGGCGCCGCGGGCTACCTGCTGAAGGACCTGCCCGCGGCGGAGCTGGCGGAGGCGGTGCGCCTGGCACACGCGGGCGTGACCC
>NZ_VSRL01000058.1 GCF_012184385.1 Lentzea indica | reverse complement strand
TGCGGTGAGAAGGGTGTTCAGGTCGGTCGTCACAAACTGATCTTGAACACCCTTCGTCCGTCTGCAGCCACCGCCCGGACTTAGGACTTACTCGTCTAGTTGCCCTTTGTCATGGGGTGCGGTTGGTTGGTTTCGTGGCTGTAAGAGTGGTGCTAGCCGACGACGAGGCCCTGCTGCGGCGGGGCCTGAAAGTCCTCCTGGAGGCCGACGGACGGGTGGAGGTGGTCGGCGAGGCCGCCGACGGCGCCGAACTCGTCGAAGTCACCCTGGCGCACCTGCCGGACGTGGTCCTGGTCGACGTGCAGATGCCCGGCGTGGACGGCCTGGAGGCGGTGCGGAGGCTGAGGACCTGGGCCACCCCGCCCGCGATCGCCGTGCTGACCACGTTCGACCTGGACGACTACGTGGCGACCGCCCTGGACCTCGGCGCCCAGGGCTTCCTGCTGAAGGACGCCGAACCCGAGGCCCTGGTCCGCGCCGTCGTCGACCTGGCAGCGGGCGGCGCCGTCCTGGACCCGCGCATCACAGCGCGTTTGCTGCCCCGGCTGCGGGGATTCCGGGCCAACCGGCAGCTCGACTCGCTTTCGGCCCGCGAACGCCAGGTCCTGGAGTTGCTCGCAGGCGGCCGCTCGAACAACTCGATCGCCGAAGAGCTGTGTTTGTCCGAGGCCACGGTGAAGAGCTACGTCTCCACCGTCCTGACCAAACTGGGCGTGGAGAACCGGGTGCAGGCGGCTCTCGTCGCCCACCAGGTCGGTGTGTGGTGAAACCGGTTCTCCGCGAGATCCTCACCGTGGGCATCACCACGGGCGTCGTCCTGCTGACCCAGGACCGCCCGTTCCCGTGGTCCCTGTGGACCGCGATCGGAGCGTCGCTGCTGCTGCCCGTGCGCCTGCGCTGGCCGTGGCTCGCGTCGTTGTTGTGCGTCCCAGCCGTAGCCGGCGGCCTCGGCTGGGCTCCGGCCCTGGTCGCCCAATACCGCTTGGGCCGCAAGGAGAAGTCGATCCCGGTCCAGCTCTTCTGGGTAGTGCTGCAAACCGTCGCCGCGATCACCCCGGTTCTGCTCACGGAATCCATCCCGCTCGGCTCCCTGCTGCTGGCCACCGCCTTCGTGTTCGGCCTGGCCGGCGCCCCCACGGCGTTGGGCGCCCTCGTCACCACCCGCAAGGACCTGACCAGGTCGCTGTACGAAACCCGCCGCGCCCGAGCCGCGGAACTGGAAGCCCAGGAAACCTCCGCCCGAGCCGCCGAACGGGCCCGCATAGCCCGTGAAATCCACGACGCCGTAGGCCACCACGCCACCCTGATCGCCGTCGAGTCCGCAGCCCTGGCCGCCACCGCCTCCGACCCCGCGGTGCGCGAGACCGCACTCCGATTGCGTTCCCTGGCAAAGGAATCGCTGTCAGAAATGCGCGCAGCCCTGGGACTCCTGAACTCCGACACGTCATACCCGACGCTGCAGGAACTGGTGGACCGCGCCCGCGTCGCAGGCGTGTCAGTAACCCTGTCCGAAACCGGCGAGGCCGCCCTCTCGCCGGCCGTGTCCCGCGCCTTGTTCCGAGTCGTCCAGGAGGCGCTGACCAACGTGACAAAACACGCGCCAGGCGCCGCGGTGACCGTGACCGTGGACCGTTCCACACCCGTACGGGTCTCAGTCGTGAACGGCCCAGGCGAGCTGCCCCCACTGGGCGACGGAGGCGGCGCCGGCCTGCACGGGCTGTCCGAACGCGTCCGCCTGGCCGGCGGCACCCTCACCACCTCGTACCGAGCAGACGGCGGCTTCAGCATCAGCGCAGTCCTACCGCCCGGTAAGTCGAAGGTTGACGGACAAGACTCGACTTTCGGCGGTGGTGCACGAGACGCCGCCAACGCATAGTTCTCCCTGTCGGTCGAGGATCGGGGGATCGGTCGGACCGAGGGACGCGGGGACCCGAACTTCGGGTCCCCGCCGTATTTCCGCAGCTCTTGCCCGGTTGCAGGGGCTGTTTTTGATCTCTGTCCCCGGTGTTGTAGGATTCTTTCTGCACGCCGGGAGACCGGAGTGTGGCCGGGACGTGGCGCAGTTTGGTAGCGCACTTGACTGGGGGTCAAGGGGTCGCAGGTTCAAATCCTGTCGTCCCGACGGTCTGAATCAGCCCGCTGATTCTGGGTGAAAGCCCAGGTCAGCGGGCTTTTTCGTGCGCCCGGAACGATCTTCGCTTGATCATCAATTCCATGATCAACAGGTGGATGAAGGAGTGAATAAGGAGCCGCTGGCTCCTTCGTTTTGACTAACGCCAAATGGGGTCGCCACGAACGGGTGAACTTGCCGAACGGTGCCGAATCGGTGTGAACCGACGCGGTCGTCCGCCAACCGCGCTGATTCGTAGACCATGTGTGTTGGCTCTGACGCAGTTCATGTCAGTTGGCGGCGGCGCACGACACGGGCTTCGAGTTCGCCGCAGGTCGTCCGGGCCGTCGTAGGCTCTGCAGATGGCTAGGCAGGCGCGCGCCGGTGCGGGCCGTGTGGCGGGTTCGTCCGGCGACAGCGGCGTCGAATATCGGCGTGGGGTTGCGGCGTACGCCGTGGCGCATGGCCTGGTGGGGGCGCCGCTGCTTGGGCTGGACATCCCGTCCGTGGACGCGCAGGTTCAGGCCGTTACGCTGGAAACAGACGACGCTGTCGACGACCTGCGTATCGATTTCACTTCCGGGTGGGCTGCGCAGATCCAGGCGAAACGCACGCTTCGAAAAGGCCCTGTGCTGATGAAGGCCGTCGCGCAGTGGAAGCAAGCCGGGGCAGAAGAGCTGAACCCGGAGAAGGATCGGCTGGTCATCGTGACCGGCAGCTTGAACGGTCCGATGAGGATCCTGCAGCGTGCCTTGGAACGAAATCGGCTCCGCCTTGCCGGCCCTCCCACCGGTGAGGAAGCCACTGAACTGGCCTACCTGGAGGGACTGCTCGAACCGCTGAGCGCCGACCAGCGACAGGTCGTTCGCCAGTGCGCGGCGATCTGGGAACTACCGGTTGAGGAGCCAGATCAGCATGGCGCCCAAGTCGCCATCAGCCGGTTGCAACTCGTCGTGGAGAGCACGAACGCTGATGATGCTGAGCGGGCGTGGAAGTCGCTTCTCGGGCTGGCCGGCCGCGCTGCGAGGTTGAGGGCTGGCCATGACGTCGCGGCGTGGCGCACAGCGCTGGTGGGCGAAGGCATAGCGCTTCGGCGCCGGCACGGCACGCTTGACTTTGAGTGGCTGCGCGAGCGCGCCGAGGAGGCCGTGCACCAGATCGGTGCGCGTTACACCCCAGAGCTGAGCGTCAAGGTCCCACTGGGCCGAGTGATGGAAGGCGTTGCACGTGTTCCGCGCGCCCTGAGCTTGTTCCGGAAAGAGCTGCGGACGGCTCGCAACCTCGTGAACAAGGCGCGGAAGGCGAGAGGTGCGTCGCCGGAAGTCCACTCGTTCGCGGACCGGCTTGCGGCGCTGGAGCACGAAGTACGCGTATTTGGCGGCGGTGCTGAGCTGCCGGCGGCGTGGGCTTTGGAATGCAGGGAGATCGGCGACCTGCTCATCGCCGAAGCGGAAACGCTGGACGATCGCCGCGCGGATCGGTTGAACGAGAGTGCCCGCGCCGTGTGGGAAGCCGCGCAGTCACTTGCGTCCGATACCGCGGCAGCATGGCAGCACAACGCTCTGTTGATCAGCGGTGAGCCCGGCCGCGGCAAGAGCCACCTGCTGGCCGACACGCTGCGAGCCGCGCTCGACCGAGGCCAGCCAGCGGTGTTGTTGCTGGGCCAGCAGTTCGTGCCCGGCGAGCCCTGGGAGCAGATGCGTACGTTGCTGGGCTGGAACGGCACCGTGGTCCAGTTCCTCGAAGCCTTGAACGACCTGGCTGCTGCTCGGCAGTGCCGGGCGTTGCTGATGATCGACGCCCTCAACGAAGGCGGAGGGAAGGATGTATGGTCTGCGCATCTCGCGTCCTTTCTCACCAGAGTCGCGAGGCACCGCTCGATCGCAGTCGTTCTCACGGTCCGTTCTGCTGCGGAGAGCGTGTGCGTAGGTGCTGGTGCACGCGACCTGCTGTACCGGGTGGAGCACGAGGGGTTCGTTGGCGCGGAGTTTGACGCCGTTCACGCGTTCTTCCGCCACTACGAGCTGACCCCTCCGAGCGCGCCTCTCGTTCTGCCCGAGTTCCGGGAGCCGCTGTTCCTCAGCATCTACTGTCGAGCAGCCCAACTCCGTCCGAGCTTGCTGCGCGGAAGTCCGCCGGGCATCAGCACAGTGCTCGATGCCTATCTCGCTGAGATGGACGGGCCTGTGTGCGAGTTGGCGGACGCGGATCCGCACGAGCAGGTTGTACGTCAAGCATGCCTACGACTTGTAGAGAAGATGCGCACCGCAGGTACCCCTCACTTGAGCTCGGCCGAAGCAAAGGAGGTGCTGGAGGGTGTGCACGGCTCGCAAGGCTTCTCGCGAAGTCTGCTCGCGGGCATGCTCGGTGAACGGATTCTTGCTGACGACTACGTAAGCACGGCCACGGGAACCCAGCGCGTGATTCGGTTCTCCTACGAGCGTCTTGCCGACCACCTGGCGGCCACCACCATCATCTCCCAGGCTCGTCGTGCCGACGGATCTCTCGACCTGGACAGGCTGATCGGAGCGATCGACACCATCCCGGCTGGTGGCGGCACGATCGACGCTCTCGCGATCTGCCTGCCAGAACAAGCTGGGGTCGAGCTCGTCGAAGTGATGAGCCCACAAGGGGAAGACGAACGGGTCGCATTGGTGCGTCGCGTTCTGCGGTCACTCCCGCTGCGTGTGCCATCAAAGATCACGGGAGCTGCCGAACAGCTACTTCGATCAGCTTTGCTCGGCTCGGACCGTCGGAACGCAAGGCTTGCAGCGGACATCGCCATCTCGATCGCGTGCCGGCCTGGGCATCGCCTCGATGCTGAATGGCTGCATCGAATGCTTCTGTCGTTGTCCATGCCGGATCGAGACGCGACGTGGTCCGTCGCGATCGCGGGTGAGAGGCGCAGTGCGACGCCTTACCGCTGGCTTCTACGCTGGCTTCAGCATGATGATCAGCGGGCGATCGAGAGCCTCTCCCCGGACTCCGCCCGCGCAGTCGCGATCACCGCGATGTGGTCGTTCACCTGTCCTGACCGGTTTCTGCGAGACCAGATGACTCGATGGGTGGTCCGTCTGATGTCGGCTCACCCTCACGTTCTTCCAATGCTGCTCGACCGTGCCCTGGAGATCGACGACCTCTACGTGCTGGAGCGGGTCTGCGCAGTGGTGTACGGCACCGCTTTGCGCGGCATCGTCCCGGATCACCTGCGTGCGGTCGCGACGGTGCTCGAAGGCAAGGTGTTCGCCGGAGAACCGCCAGCCCACATCCTCATCCGCGACTACGCGCGCGGGATCATGCGGCTGGCACATCAGCATGCACTCGTGTCCGAAGAAGCCTGGCTCCGAGCAGCTGGACCGTGGTCAAGTCCCTGGCCTGGTAAGACGCTTCCCACCCGCGAGGAATTCGAGCGTGACTACCCGGCGTTTGACGGCGACGGCTCTCACGAGAACAAACCGCTGTGGCTGCCGCTCCACAACGGACTGTTCGGCCTCGGCGACTTCGGAGTCAAGATCATCGGGTCCGATCATCCCCACAGCTTTCCCTTCACTCCGGCGCCAGCCCCGTGGCTGGTGGGAGCAGAACAGCAAGGGGGCTGCGTGGAGGATGGCGGAGACGAGGCTCCGAGCATGCTTGAACAATGGATGCAAGATCCCGACATGCCTGCCAAGCTCCGCGCACAGCTCCAGGATCTGCTCGACTACTCAGCCGGGCTCGCCAGCGCAGGCGCTGTCCGCCGTGAGGCCTTTGACACAGAGATGGTTTGCAGGTTCGTCTTCGCGGGCGTCGTCGAACGCGGTTGGACTCCTGCACGGTTCCGTGAGGTCGATGTGCATCTCATGCAGAACAGCGGTGACTCAGGCCGCTCGTCGCACAAGCGGGAGCGCATCGCGAAGAAGTACCAATGGCAGGCATGGCACGAGGCGTATGCCAGGCTCGCCGACACGCATGCACTCCGAGACGTCCCAGACCTTCCCAGCGCATTGGGCATCGACATCGCGATCGACCAGATCCGCGACATCGATCCAACACATTTGCTCACAGGTAACCCTGAGGGCGACAGCGACGACGACCCTGATGATCAAGCTGTCGCTTTCTATGCCGAGCCCGCCGCCCCGGACCTGACGACCTGGGACACCCACACGCAGTGGGTGACGGATCCCACCGCGATGCTCGACACCGCGAAGCTTCAGATCATCGTCGGGAGCGATCTGCTTGAGACGCCAGCAGGTCGCGCGCTTCACCTCAACGCGGAGTCGCGTTGGCTCGCTTTGAGCAGCACAACGGTGTGGAACTGGGACCAGTTCGGTCGGACACCGCAACTCTCCCACGATGTCTGGGCTGACCACGCGATAGTTGAACACGTCCTGCTCATCAAACTCGAAGATGCGAAGGCAGCACTTCGCACGGCTCCTGAACGTTATGACCCTTCCCGCTTCAGGTACGAGTTCGTCGACGGACCTTTTCTCGGCGAGGTGCCTGACCAATCTCACTACGAGGCGTTGCTTCGGCATCGTGAGCTGGGCGGCCGCGACGACGATGGTTTTGGTATCGATGCAAGCGCCGTCACCACGACCGACAGGTACGTGTGGGAGGGCGGCATCTCCGACTGTTCTCTTCATGCGACAGTGTCGGTTTCCTTCCCCAGCAAGCCGTTGTTCGACATCCTGTCGCCGGGCGGGAAGGTCCGTGACGGGGCCACCTATGCACCTGACGGGACGTTGATCGCATTCTCTCAAGGCGCGTACCAGGTTGACGACGGTGTCGATCTCTTCGTTCGAGCTGACCGGATGCACGAAGCTCTCCGCGTATCCGGGCACGCGCTGGTACGCGTCGTGTTTCAGGAACGACGAGGGGGCACAGACCTTCACTCGCACGCCAAGTTCGCTGGCATGCAGACCAGGACAAGTGTCCACGTGCACGAACCAGCTGACGACGCAGGATGGCGTCTCATTGGTACGGCTCCACATCACGACGAGTTGGTGCCGCCGCGCAAAGACTGAGGGCTTGGCTACGACCGTGAGCGAACGGAGACGGCGATGCGCGGAATTGGAGGCTCGAGCCGCGGCGAAACTACGCTGCCGCAAAGGCGAACAGGTGGATGTCCTCGGCGAAGTTGAGTCCGTTCGGGAACTGGGTTGCGAGCGAGTTTGCCCACCGTTGCTGAAGTACGACGAGGATCTTGGCTTCGACCTCGGGGGCGACGTGGTCGTAGATCTCGCGGACCTTGTTCGGGATCTGGTGGCCGAGTCGGCGGGCGCGGCCGACCTCGGGGATGCCGTCGCCGATGAGCCAGGTGTTGTGGCTGTGGCGTAGTCCGTGGAACACCAGGCCTTCCCGGATCGGTTGTGTGCGGACGCGCGGGTTGATGAGCTTGAGGTTTCCGTCGGCGGCGGGGCGCATGACGCGGCGGCTGAAGTTGGAGCGGCGCAGCAGTTGGAGGTCTCGGCTCACGAAGATGTGCGGGTGGTCGTACTGCTCGAGCAGGTACCGCCACATGTCGAGGAGGAATGGCGGCAGGGTCACGGTGCGCGCGGACGACGCGGTTTTCGGCGGGCCGAGGCTGAGCTTGCCGTCGACTTCGTGCAGGGCGCCGATGTCGGGGTCGATGACGAAGCAGCCGTTGTCGAGATGGATGTTGGGGCGTTGCAGTCCGGTGAGTTCGCCCCAGCGGGCTCCGGTGTAGGCGGCGCTGATGATCAGGATCGCCGCCCACTCGCCTACGAGCGCGGCGGCTTGAAGTGCGATGCGCAGGACGTCCAGCGCGGTGGCCAGGACGACTGCTGGCTTGCGTCGCTGCCTGCGGCGTCCCCGCCTGCGGGCCTGTATCGGGCTGGACGGGATGATGCCTTCGTCGGCAGCGTCGGCGAGCATCATGGTCAGAATCTTCATGATCGTCTTGACGGTGCTGTCGGCGAGGCCGCTGTTGCGGAGTTTGATCGCCCACGTGTGTGCGTCGATGTTGCTGATGGCGTTGAACGGCACCGAACCCCAGCGCGGTTGGATGTGGTTGCGGGTGAGGCTGAGGTACTGGGCCCTGGTGGAGTCGGCGACGTCGATCGACCCGAACCAGGGTTCGATCCACCCACCGAAGGGCTGGCTGCTCGCCGTCGGGACGTACCCGCGCATCGTGGCTTCGCGGTTGAGACGAGCGACCATCTCTTCCTCTGCCACCTCTGGAATGGCTGATGATCGGATTCAGAGGAAGCAGAGACGGCGGGGCGAGATGCTGGTGGGCGAGCGTTGTGGTCGAGGGTGAGGCCGGGCTGGGTGGCTCCGCGCGAGGCTGTGGCGCACCTCCGCGCAGTCGATTGATCTCCCAACCTGATCTCGTGACCTGGAGTCCATGCATGGCAACAACTCTGGATGGGTACTGGAACCGACGGTCGGTACCGTCGGGCTGCGGTGCAAGCCATTCGTTCACTCGACCGAGATCCGTCCACTGTGGAACGGTGCTGTTGGAGTGGACGAGCGGGTGGCGGATCGGTGCGGATGACGAAGAGTGCCGACTTTGCCGTCAGCCACGTCGATCCCGGCCTGTTCATCATCTCCGTGACTGCTGGCGAGGTCGTCAGGATTGCACCGGTTGGGTGGTGTGACCGTACTTGTGTGGTGGGAAGGTTGGCGGCAGTGATTGCTCCGTTCGGCTCTAGGGTGTGAGTTGTTCGTTAGCTAGCGTCCCTGTCTGCGTGACGCCGAGCGGTTAGTTGATCACTGCGGGAGTGACAGCCCCGGCGTCTAGGACCTGGGGGTCTCGTGCTGCCGCCACGTGTCTTCAGCCTGCCCAAAAAACTTCTGGCCGTCTTGTCGCTGACCGCTCTCGCGGTCGTAGGCCTTCCAGCTGGCCCGCCGATCAACGGTCCCGGCCACCTGCCCGACCTGGGTCTTACCGGGTTGTGGCAGTCGATTGCCGGGTGGTTCGGCGGGAGAGCGGAGGCCGAGCCGAGACCGCAACAGCAGCAGGCGAGGCGTGAGCCGGCGAAGCGGGTGCGGGAGCTGACCGAGCGGCGGACGCCGTCGGTGCGGGTGTTCCAGATGTCGGACGGCCAGGTCGAGGCCGAGGTGTCGCCGCGGCCGACGGCGTTCAAGGACGCGCAGGGTCGCTGGCGGGACATCGATCCGACGGTGCGGGAGATGCCGCGTGATGGGTACCGGTTCGTCAACGACACCAACGGTTTCACCAGCTCGTTCGGCGAGTCGACGGACAAGCTGGCTCGGTTCGAGGCCGCGGGTAAGCGGATCGGACTGGGCATCGACGGTGCCGCCAAGGGCGTCACGCCGAAGGTCGAGAAGAGCACGGTCACGTATGCCGGCGCGTTCGACGGGGCGGACCTCGCCTACCAGGTCACGGGCGAGGCGTTGAAGGAGAACATCGTTCTCGCCAAGGCCCCGAAGGACGCGACCTACCGGTTCACCCTGGACCTCGCTGGTGTTACGGCGCGGACGTTGCCGGACGGCGTGATCGGGTTCTTCGACAACCCGGACGCGCCGCCGGTGTTCACGATGCCCAAGCCGTTCATGTTCGATAGCAAGGCGGATCGCAAGTCGCCGCACGGCAAGGCGTGGAGCGACAAGGTCACCCAGACCGTCGAGCAGCAGGGCGCGAAGATCACCATCACGGTCAGGGCAGACCAGGGCTGGCTGGCGGCGAGGGAGCGCCAGTACCCGGTGGTGATCGATCCGACGATCAAGCTGGTGCCGACGCCGACCACCGGGCAGGACACGCAGATCTGGTCGGACTCCCCGGATCGCAACGACGGGTCGAGCTATCAGCTGTCGGTGGGCACGGACGCGTGGGGCAAAGCGCGCACGCTGATCAAGTTCGACACGAGCGTCGTGCCCGCGGGCACCGCGCTGAGCAGCGCGAAGCTGCGGCTGTACTACGACTCCGAGCTGTGGACCGGCGCGAACAACAACATCCACGAGGTGCGGCGGGTCACCCAGGGGTGGTCCGAGGACACGGCAACCTGGAACTCGATCAACACCGCGTTCGCCGAGACGGCGTTGTCGACGGCGACGAAGCAAGCGAACGTGGGCAACACGTGGCACGAGTGGGACGTCCGCAACATCGCGCAGCAGTGGGTGTCGGGTTCCGCGTCGAACCACGGGTTGATGGTCAAGTCGACCGGCGAGACGCTGGACCGCGGTGGTGCGATCTACCAGGCCGCGGAGTTCGCCTACAACGGCGAGACCGAGAACACCCCGAAGCTGATCCTGTCCTACGGCCGCCCGAGCGCGGACCTGCTGGCCCCGACGAAGATCTACGCGACCGGCGCGGAGCTGAGCTGGGGTGCCTACCCGGACCCGGATCCGGGCAACCCGGCCGATGACGCGGTGGAGTACCAGGTGCACCGGTCGGTGTCCCAGGCGTTCACCCCGTCGGAGTCGACACTGATCGCACCTCTCGCGCCCGCCACGACCACGTTCACGGACACGACCGCGCGGCCGACACCGGCGGATTCGCCTGACCCGTTCGGCAACGCCTACTACTACATGGTCGCGGTGAAAACCCGCGACGGGCAGGTGATCCCTGGCCCGACGCAGCTGGTGCGCCTGCCCAAGGCCGGGTTCATCACGCAGGTGTTCCGCGGTGGCGCGGACGACGCGACCTTGTCCTCGACGCAGCCGAACTCGAACCTGGACACGCTGGGCGGTCAGCCGTGGCTGATGGCCGGCAAGGGCTCGGGCACTTACGGCACGACCCGTGCGGCGGTGCGGTTCCGCGACCTGTCGGCGTTGCCGGCCGGTGCGCGGGTGACGAACGCGGAGATGACGCTGTGGGGTTTCTACACGGTCGGCTCGGGCGCGATCTTCGACGGCCACCCTTTGACGAAGTCCTTTGTGGAGAATCAGGTCACCTGGAACCGGGCGTCCACGGCGACCGCGTGGACAACGCCGGGCGGTGACATCGGTGCGGCCAGCGACAACGTCTCCGGGATCACCAACGACCCGAACCGGCACATCTGGGACCTCACGGCTACCGCGCAGGGCTGGGTGGACAACCCGGCCACCAACTACGGCTACGAGGTCAAGCTGCGCGACGAAGCCGGCCCGACGCAGCGGGTGCTGTTCCTGTCCGACGAGGCCGCGGAGCCGCACCTGCGGCCCAAGCTGACGGTCACCTACACGCAGCCGACCGCGGAGATGACTTACTTCGCGCCGGACACCCCGTCCATCCGGATGATCCCCGGCGACGAGTACACGATTCCGGTCACCGTCACGAACTCGACCACGTCGACGTGGCGTGCCGCAGACCAGGTCGTCTCGTACCGGTGGAACCTGCCCGACGGCACCGATGTCACGACCGGCGGCAACCGCCTCGAGACCGCCCTCCCCGCGGACGTGCCGCCCGGCGGCAGCGTCACCGTGCAAGCTCGGGTCAAGACGCCGATCCAGTCCGAGGCCGGCAACAAGCGTGAGCAGTTCGTGCTGAACTGGGATCTGCGCAACAAGACCGCGGGCACGTGGCTGTCGGCGACGGGTGGGATTCCGGCGCTGCCGCAGAACGTGACGGTCGAGGACCCGACCTCGGACCAGCTGGGGTTGGAGAAGTTCTACTCCTACGCCGGGAAGTCGACCGGTGCCGGCTCGAACGTGCTGGTGAACCAGTTCGCGGGCAACACGGTCTGGTCCTACGACGCGTTCACCAACCCCGGCCGTGGATTGAACACGTTCACCAGGTTGACCTACAACAGCATGGACACCTCGGCGACCTCGCTGGGCCAGGGCTGGTCACTCGCGGCGTCCGGGCTGACGCGGTTGGGGGCGTATCTGGAGTTGCACCCGAAGGGACAGGATTACCCGTCGCGGATCACGCTGCCGGATGGCGACGGCACGTCGCACTCCTTCGAGCTCAACAAGCACAACAGCACGGACCCGGCGCAGTGGACCTACGACAAGCCGGCGGGTGTGCATCTGTACGTGCAGCGGGATGGGGCGGCGGAGAAGTCGCGGCGCTGGAAGATGACCCGCCCTGACCGCACCGAGTTCCTGTTCGACGACGAGGGCTGGCTCACCGCGGTCCGGGACAAGAACGGCAACGAGCAGCGGTTCACCTACATCGAGCGCAAGTCGAACAACCAGCCGCGCAAGTTCCTCGCCTATGTCACCGATCCGGCCGGTCGGCAGACGCTGACGCTGGACTACTGGACCAAGGCGGACACGACCAACCCGAAGATCATCGACAACGTCAAGTCGATCAAGGACATCTCGGGTCGTACGATCACGTTCTCCTATGACGACAAGGGCTTGCTGACGTCCTTTGTGGACGGATCGGGAACATCCTTGGCGAAGACGTTCAAGTTCACCTATGACGCGACACAGGGCAACAAGAACGTCAAGCTCGTCAAGGTCACCGATCCGCGCAACCACGACACCGGCCTCGCGTACTACACCGCGCCGGTCGACCCGAAGGACAAGTGGAAGCTGCAGACGATCACCGATCGCCTGAACTACACCACGACCTTCGCCTACGCCGACCCGGACGGCTCCACCGGCTCGGAGATGGAATCGACCATCACCGACGCGGAGAACCGCCAGACCAAGTACCGGCTCGACGGCTATGGCCGCCCGCTGCGCACGACCAACGCCAAGAGTCAGACCACGGCGCTGGAGTGGGACGCCGACAACAACGTCACCAAGCTGACCGAGGACAACGGCGCCGTCTCGACCTGGACTTACGACCCGAAGACCGGCTACCCGACCTCCGTCCGGGATGCCGAGGCGGTGGCGAACACCTGGCCGGCCACAACGCTGACCTACCAGACGTCGCTCAACGGCTATGTCGCGGAGCTCGGTTCGAAGACTTCGCCGGAGGGCCGCACGTGGGCATTCGGGTATGACACCAAGGGCAACCTGACCTCGGTCACCGACCCGAAGGGTGTGCCGACGCCGTCGCCGGACGACTACAAGTCTGTCTACACCTATGACCAGTTCGGGCAGCTGCAGACGTCCACAGACGCCAACGAGAACACCACCACGTTCTCCGACTTCGACGCGGTCGGCTTCCCGAAGAAGACGAAGGACGCGTACAACAACGAGACCAACATCGTCTACGACGTGCGCGGCAACGTCCTCACCTCAACTGATGCGCTGGGCAAGACCACGACGGTCAACTACGACGTCTTCGGCCGCCCGCTCGACCAGAAGACGCCGAAGGACCAGGCGGCGGGCCAGTTCATCACCACCCCGGCGCCCGTGTACGACGCCAACGACAACATCACCCAAGCGACCGCCCCCAACGGTGCGGTGTCCACGGCCGTGTACGACAACGCCGACCAGGTCGCCTCGACCACGGCGCCGAAGGACACGCCGACCGGGCCGGAGCGCACGACCAGCCTCACCTACGACAAGGTCGGCAACCTCAAGACCGAGACCCAGCCGCTGGGCAACCTCACCCCGAGTGATCCCAACGACTACGTCACCCGGTACGACTACAACGAGATCTACCAGCTGACCGCGACCACCAACGCGGACAACAAGAAGATCACCTACGAGTACGACCGGGTCGGCAACGTCGTCACCGTGGTGGACCCGCGCAAGAACGCGACCGCGGACACCACCGACTACGCCACCAAGTTCACCTACGACCTCAACCACCGCACGGTCGACACCATCGACGCCGCGGGCAAGATCGAGCACGTCGGCTACGACCGCGACGGCAACGTCACCTCCAAGCGCGACAAGGAGAACAACACCACCACGCTGATCTATGACGAGCGGTCGGCGCTGGTGGAGGCACAGGTCCCGCACAAGACCGGCGTCACCAGGGTGACGAAGTTCGAGTACGACGAGGCCGGCAACCAGACCCGTGTCATCACCCCGCGCGGTGTGGAGACCACCGACGACGCGGACGACTTCGTCGCGCAGACGGCGTACGACAAGCTGAACCGGCCGATCGAGAAGCTCACGCCGTTCGACAAGGACGACGTGCAGTACAAGACACCGGAGAAAACGACCTACACCTACGACCCGGTGGGCCGGATCCAGGAGGTCAGCGCCCCGCCGTCGCAGGGCCAGACGATCCGCAACATCAGCAAGTACTCCTACTTCGACAACGGCTGGGTCCGCAACTCCACGGACCCGTGGGACATCGTCACCACCTACGACTACACCCCACTTGGCCAGCAGGCCTCGCGCACACTGACCAGCGCTGGCGGGTCGTCAGGCCGGACGATGATCTGGGACTACTTCCCGGACGGCAAGCTCAAGTCCCGTTCGGACAGTGGTGTCCCGGTAGGTCTCCACGTCGCGCTGACCGACAACTCCGACACCGGCTACATCGAACTCGCCGGCAACTGGACCACGTCCTCGACAGGCCAGGGCTTCCAGGGCTACGACTACCGCTCCACCGCCCGCGGCACCGGGGCAACCACGTTCACGTGGAAGCCGGTGATCCCGCAGGACGGCAGCTACGAGGTGTTCGTCAAGTACCCGTCCGGTGTGGCTGGTACGGCGACGAACGCCCCGTACAAGGTCGAGACCGGTGCCGCCACCTCCACCGTGCCGGTAAACCAGACGCAGCGCGGCGGTGAGTGGGTCAGCATCGGCAGCTTCGCCTTCACCGCGGGCACCGCCGCGACGATCGCAGTGTCCGACAACGCCGACGGCACAGTCCTGGCCGACGCCGTGAAGCTGGTGCGGAACAACGCCGCCGACCCGGACAACGAGTCCAAGACGTTCGGCCAGTCCTACGACGCCAACGGCAACCTGACCGCGCTCACCGACTCCTCGCCCGGTGCGAAGGTCGACGCGTACGCGTTGACCTACAACGGCCTGAACCAGCTGACCAAGGTCGAGGAGAAGCTGGCGTCGGTGGTCACGGGCACGACCACGTTCTCCTACAACGAGAACGGTTCCCCGCTCACGCGTGGTCATGACAAGCAGACTTCGGTGTTCGACTACGACCTTCGTGACCTGGCGGAGAGGGTCACCAACACCGAGACCGGCGGGCAGCCGAAGATCACCTCCTACACCTACACCGACCGCGGTCAGGTGCGGGAGGAGACCAAGTCCAACGGCAACAAGACGGTCTACGGCTACCACCAGGACGGGGCACTGGCGTCGCAGGTCGAGTCGAAGTCCGGTGGCGCTCTGGTGGCCCAGCACTTCCTGGACTACAACGCCAACGGTCACCGGATCAAGGACGCCTCGAAGATCCAGAACGCGGACAACGCCTCGGCGTATCTCGACGAGGTGCGGGAGTACGACTTCGACCCGCTGGACCGGATCCGCAAGGTCACCAAGAAGTCGGCCGCGGGCACTGTGCTGAAGACCGAGGACTACGTCCACGACGCCAACAACAACGTCACGTCGTCCACTGTGGACGGCAAGACCACGGCGTTCAACTACGACCGCAACCGGCTGCTCTCCAGCTCGGTATCGGGCGTGACCGCGTCCTACAACTACGACCCGTTCGGTCGCCTGGACACGGTGACCGCAACCGGGCAGACCATCGAGTCGTACAAGTACGACGGGTTCGACCGCACGGTCGAGCACCGCAAGCAGGCAGACGGCGGCGGGCTGAAGACCACCACCTACGCCTACGACCCGCTCGACCGCACCACAGCGAAAACCGAGGACAGCAAGACCACCGACTTCGCCTACCTCGGCCTCACTGACAAGGTCGTCTCCGAAACGATCGCAGGCCAACTGCAGCGCACCTACCAGTACGACGCGTTCGGACGGCGTCTGGCGCAGATCAAGAAGGACACCGACGGTGGTGGCCCCGAGGTGGCCGAGGACTCCTACTACGGCTACAACCCACACACCGACGTCGAAACCCTGACCAAGGACAACGGCGACACCCGCGCCACCTACGGCTACACCGCCTACGGCAAGGACGACACCGAGGCGTTCACCGGCATCGACAAGCCGGACGTGCAGCAGCCGGGCAAGCAGCCGTTCAACTTCTACCGCTACAACGGCAAGCGCTTCGACCCGTCGTCCGGCTCGTACGACATGGGCTTCCGCGACTACAACCCCGGCCTCAACCGGTTCATGACCAGGGACATGTACAACGGCGCGCTCGCCGACATGAACCTCGGGACCAACCCGTGGACCGGCAACCGCTACGCCTTCACCGGCGGCAACCCGATCACCGGCATCGAGGTCGACGGCCACTGGTGCGACGGCTGCAACGACGGCAAGGGCTGGGTCGGGGAGCACATGGCTCAGTACCCGAGCACGGTCAACGCCAACGGAGACTGGTCCGTCGACGCTTCAGCGCTCCCGCAGGGAGCCGAATACAGCCGCGACGGCTGGAACAGGATGTTCGACTCCGAAGGCCGGCCGCACGCCGGAATGGAGTGGGTGCTCAAGCCGATCCCCGGCTATCACAAGGCACCCTGTGAAACCATCTGTCACGTCGTTCGAGCCACGCTCGCCGGCGCGGCGTGCGGTATCGCGACAGCCGGTGTCGCCGCTGTTGCCTGTGGCGCCGCCGCCACAGGTGGCGTTGAAGCCATCGGCGCAGCCGAGACCGGAGCTGATCCAGTTCAGGCCGGCGCGGAAGGCGCGGTCACCGGGGCTGTTGGCGCGGTGCTGGGCATCGCTGCCAGCAAGCTCCTCGGAGGTCTCATCGGCAGGCTGACTGGTCGCGGCGGGGGTGTTGTCGCCGAGCCAGGTGCCGCGGCTGTTGAACCGGCAGCGTCGGCGGCGGCCAAAGACATCACCATCCTCGGCCGTCAAGCAAGCGTGGAAGGGTTCGCAGGGAAGCCGGGTTACAGCACGCTGCAACTTCCGATGAAGGGCACCGGCAGGTGGTATTGGCGCAGGAACAAGGAGTTCCTCGACGACGCCATTGCCGGGGGCGGTGAGATCCGACTCCTCGATAACCCGTTCGCGCGGCAGTACGACGGTGGCAAAGTATACAAACGTGAGCTAACGTATCTGTTGGAGCGCGGCTTTGGTTTTGAGGCGCGGGGCGACTATTGGGTGGCGGTGAGAAGTGGGCGCTAAGCGATCATCGACCGTTGCTCGGGCGTTTGGAGATGAAGTCAAGCAACGCTTCCGGTTTCTCGTCGACCAGGAAGGATTTATGGGGCCGGAGGAGTACGATGGTGGCCTCGCGTACCACGCGCCGAATCTCACCGTCAGGGTGGTTCATACTGAACGAAATCGGCAAGCGGTGACTTTGGTCAACAGTGAGATCGGCGAGGGGTTCACTGCCAGGGCCAGACTGTCGTGCCTGTACGTGCATGCGGGTCTTGGTCCTGCACAACACGTGGTTTGGTCAGCCGGAACGTTGCATGCCCTGGAGAAGGCCTTGGATTCTCAAGCCGCAGCACTCCGCAAGCTCCTGCCGACGTTGAAAAGCGATGCGGCAGCGAGGTTGCTGCGTGAGTGTCACGGCAGATGAAATTCCCAGACGGTGACGACCAACTGGCAGTGTGAGGGTCAGGGGTTCGAGTCCCCTCAGCTCCGCAATTCAACATAGCATGCGAATCGCCTGCTGACCTGCAAATATGCGGTTGGCGGGCGATCTTGCTTTTCTGTCTCAAGTGGACAGTGGTGTCGCCAACTGGAGCACGGTCCCAAACCCGGCGAAATAGGGTCACGCGTTTGCTCCAGATCCGATCGCCCGGTCGAGTGGTTGTCCACGAAAAATACAAAGATACCTATAACGGCGTCACTGTCGAACTCACCACGAGAAAAGGTTTCTCGTCGCACTGGCGGAAAAGGGAGCCTGCAGAAGCTCGATGTACGTCCTCTACACTGGGCCCGGCAGGTTGCCGAGCATCGGCGGACGCAGCAACACGTACGGCAAGGGGATCGGAGGCGGATGAGCGCTCGATCGGGGCGACCGGACGAAAGGCTTCTCCTGCACGGCGTGACGCTGGAGGACGCCGACTTGTCCGGTCGCCGCCTCGACCAGATATCCGTCGCCAACGGAAGCAGGCTCGTGCGCTGCGACTTCCGCAAAGCAAAGGTGCGCGGCGGAGGTTTGGGTGGAGGCTTCGAGCCGAGCTTCTACATCGACTGTGTCTTCGACGGCGCTCACCTGAAACAGCTGATTCCGGGCCGTGCGTCGTTCGTGAACTGTTCCTTCCGCAACGTCAAGATCGAGAAGATGATGTGTCACGAGGCCGAGTTCGTGGACTGCGTGTTCTCCGGTCTCCTCCGCGACGTCACGTTCAGCGCGACACCATGGGACAACGAGCGTCTCGGACGGACGCGAAACGAGTACAGGGGCAACGACCTCACCGGAGCCCGGCTGGAGGGTGTTTCGTTCCGCGGCGGCATAGATCTCGATCTGCAGCGCCTTCCCATCGGCGACGAGTACCTGCTGGTGCGCGACGCCGCCCAGGTACTGGAAAGGGCGCGCGCTGAAGTCGCGTCCTGGCCGGAGGACGAGCTGAAGATGGACGCGAACCCGCCGCTGAGCGTCTTGGAGAGCGATTGCAACAGCGGTCAGAAGGACATCTTTGTCGAGAAGCGGTTCCTGGGGCGCTTGCCGGAAACCGTGTCGCGGCTCGTGCCTTTGCTGGGTGAGTGAACGGCGAACCTGACTTCGAGTGCTGATTGCGGATTCGAAGCCGGCCGGTTGCGCGCAGGTATTGACTGCGGTGGCAAGCGATTGCCAGAGGTGACGGGCGCGTGCCCGGTGGTGTGGTCTCCGCGCCGCCGCTGATCCGACGGACCGGTGGGTGTTCTCGGGGCGCTCCACCGGGTTCGCGTCGGCGGGGATGCACCAGCCAATCGGCGAGTCGGACGACGATCAGGTACAGCAGTCGGAACGCCACGCTTCACGAACATGCCCCATCCCCCAGGGGTAGACGATCACCGCAGCTCCACGGTCCGGCGCAAAGTTCTGGTACCCCACACGCAGATGAACGCCATGTCGCCCCTCCGCTTAGTTCGTGTCAGTGTCGATTTGGACGTCTTTGCCCATCGCGGCGCTGATCAGGGCAAGCAAGGCGGTCTCGCGGGTGGTCATCGCGGCGTGGAAGTCGTCGGTGCGCAATGCCACGGGAGAGATCTTGTGTGATCGCACGTTGAGGTCGACTTGCTCGGGTGTTGTCTCGGCGCTCTTGGCGAGGCCGCGCAGATATGCGGAGGGTGCGCGGCCGCCGATGATCCGGTTCGTGCGGGCGGTCAGCGGGGTCTTGTTGAGGATCGAGTTGTAGTCGGCGGGTGGGATGCGCTGCTTCTCGCACCAGGCTTTGGGGAAGACGTGGTGGATGTCGACCGCGTTGTCGAAGTAGTTCTCGTCGGACATGTCGGATCCGGTACCCCAGTCGACTGGACCATCCTGCAGGAGCAGTGCGTAAAGGCCCTTGTACGCCGCAGAACCGCGGGTGCGCAGCGTCCAGAGCCGGCTCGAGAAGAACTGCGCTTCCTGCACAGTCCTGGGCTCGGTCCCGTGGCCGGTCACCCACGCGACGAGCTCGGGAAGGTCGCGTGCGAAGCGGGTCTCGGTCGTGCCGCTATAAAGCTCTCCGAAGACTCCAGACCAGTACCAGCGGGAGATCTTCTGCCGCGCGCCGACGGTGTCGGCCTTGGTGCCCAGCAGTGCTAAGGCAGCCGACAGTGGGATGAGCTGGCTTCCGTAGGGGAGGAAGCGGGTGTCGAAGATGTGTTGGGAGTGCAGGAACTGAGCGGCAGTTTTCAGGCCTGTGGTGACGGTGGGCGCCCACTTGCGGTACTCGGCCAGAGTGAGGTTGAGCATGTCGGTTCGCCGGCATCCGATGCGTGGAGCATTGCTCTCATCGCGCCCTGACTCGATGGCGGCCCGGTGGCGTTCGTACGTGCCGAGCAGTGTCACCGTCTGGAGGAAGTCGGTGTTGGCGACCTCGGCGAGGATCGGGTACTTCCCGCCTGTCCATTGCGCTTGTCGGTCCACCCAGTCTTGCCGAAGGTCGAAGTCGTCCGCTGCGAACGTCGCCGTCAGCAGCTCGAAGACGGTCAGCGTCACGCCGCCGGTGTTGACCTTCTCGAAGACCTGGCACACCGCCTGGCGGGGTGTGCTCTTGCCCAGTTCGATCACCGGAAGCTGGTACTGCTCGAAACGCTTGACGACGGCCTCGAGGAAGTGGCTCCACAGCTGAAGGTTGTCGCCTTGTTGCTCCGGGGAGTGCTGGACGAAGCCCATCATCCACTGCATCGAGTTGAACACCGCGGCACAGGGGAACATCCGTTGGGAGTACTCCAACGCCGGAGTGGCGAGGTCGAGCACGGCTTGGCCGCGGAAGTCCACGCGGATCTTGCTCTCCGGGACGAAGACCACGGCCTCTTCTCGCTCGGCGTCACCGAGCAGCGCCTTGTGCATGTCGATGTAGAACCAGCCGCGGACGGGCTTGCCGCGGCTGTCGTGGGTCTCCACCGGTTCGTTGCGGAACAGCGATTGATACAAGGAGGTCAAGCGCTGCTGGCCGTCCAGGATGAGGCGGTCAGGAATGGAGGCGGTGGCGGATGCGCCTTCCACGGCTCTGGTCTTGAAGCGGACGTCGCCACCGTGCTTCAACATCATCACCGTGCCGGCCGGGTAGCCGAGGGAGATCGAGGCGATGAGGCTCGCGATGTTGCGGTCAGGCCAGACCCAGCCGCGTTGAAACTCAGGAAGCTTCGCCTCGCCCTTGTCCACCTGCGTAAGCAGATCCTTGAGGAACTCCTTCTCGATACCGAAGGCCTCAACACCCATGTGATCTCCTGACTCGCGGCGGCGTCGAGAGCTCTATCGCGAGACAGGCAGAAAAGGTTTCGGCGCCTCGCCGGCATCCGGATCGCGCTGGTGGCCCGCTTGATGAGCAGGTGCTGAGGCTTGGGATAACGATCGTCCGGCTCAGCGCGATGCATGCAGTGCCGGGCACAGCGTGTCCAGCGGGCTGCGGCTGGCGGTGACGTGTCTGCGAGGTGTCCGAGATGATCATGGCTGTTCAGATGGACCAGGTGTTATCCCGCCTGGCTGAGCAGAGACCGATCTTCCATTCGGAGGCTGACTTTCAACACGGTCTGGCCTGGCAGTTTCGATGCATGAACCCTGACTCGCAGATCAGGATGGAAACGCGACCGACGCGAGGCGTCCGGCTGGATCTGCTCGTGTGCGTCAACGGGGTGAGGATTGCCGTCGAGCTGAAGTATCTCGTTGCGGGGTTCACCGGCGTGGTCGCGGGGGAAAGGTACGAGCTGCCGAGTCAGGCGGCGCAGGACATCAGCCGCCACGACGTGATCAAGGACGTGGTGCGGCTGGAACGGTTGGTCGCTGAGAGGTGGGCCGACGTGGGTTGGTCGGTGACGTTGACCAACGACGTCGGCTACTGGCGGCCGGGACGCAAACCCGATCCGATCGATGCCTCCTTCCGCCTTCACGAGGGCCGCCTGCTGTCCGGCACGCTCGGCTGGGCACCGCACGCCGGTACGGGCACCACGCACAAGCGAGACGTGCCGCTCGTGCTGACTGGAACGTACGAATGCCAGTGGCGCGACTACTCGACGGTCGTGGACTCACGCGGCCGTGAAGCTGCATTCCGCTACCTCTGCCTCGCCGTTGCTGGAACGCAGAGCGAGCAATGCGTCGGTTCCCGGACGAACGCCACCGTTGCCATGACTGATCCGCGGCCGGGTCTGCCACTGGCTGGTGCCAGTGCACGGGAGGAGATCCTGGAGGCGGCGAAGATGCTTGCCGCGCATGCTCCTGACGGGACGTTCACGCTGACCGAGATCATCGATGAGATCCGGCGACGTGGCTGCCGCTACGCCGAAGGCACCGTGCGCACGCACGTCGTCTCTCGTATGTGCGTCAATGCCCCTGATCACCATGCGACCGTGTACGCCGACCTTGAGCGGGTCGGCCCTGGCCGCTACAGACTCGTTGGCTGACAAGCGGAACAGGAGATCGTGATCACTCAGAGCACAGGTCAGCGAGGGATGGACCTCCTTGCCGCAGAGCTGCGGCGCCGGCGGTTCCGTGTTGAGGAGGTACCTGGGTCTCGGCGCAATGAGCTGATGGTGCACCATCCCCGCGGCGGTCGGTCGATGGTGCGGGTGAAGACCCGGACTGCTGGCACCTGGCAGGGAACTACGAACGACGCAGATCCGGAACCGGAGCGCGATGATCGGCGGTTCGTTGTGTTCGTCGACCTTGCCGATGAGGAGCCGGAGTTCTACGTGGTGCCGGAGTGGTGGTACCGGCAGGACGTGCACCGAGAACTGGTCGCGTACCTCGCGCGTCATCCCGGGCCACGTTCCTCGACGCACGATGCCATCCCGATTACCCGTGTCGCGCAGTGGCGGGCACGATGGGACCTACTTGAACCAAGTTGACAGACGCGTTGGCGGTGCAGCCAAATGGGAGAATTTGGTGTGCTGTAACGGTTCCGGGCCGCGCTAAACGGCGGTGGGAGATGCCATGGTGGTTCGTCGTTTCAGTATTCCCGTTGCTGGTGCACTTGATCAGGTGCTGTGCGTTAAAGAGGCTGGTCGACTGAGAGGGTCTCGCAGTGCTGATACTCGCTCAACGCTCGTCCTGGTTGTCGTTTTCAGTGAACGGCGTCGCGCGGAAGCCTGACTCGTCGCCCATGTGGATGAACAGGCGTCCAGTCAGCATGCCGTTCTCGGCCAGAGCGGCCCAGCCGCGTCCGCTGATCTGATCGCCTTCGTCGTTGCCGTCCCAGGTGAAATCGACGAACGGCCGACCGTCGCGCTCGGTCCACCGGCAGTCCATCCAACCGTCGACGGCGACGAAGCCGAACCGGCCGGTGCCGTTCTTGGCGAACTCGATGAACCCAGGCGCGACGAGGTCGATTGCTTCCTGATCCCACATCTCCATCTCGACGATCCGCCACCGCCCGGTTGGCCTCTTCACGAACCCTCCCTGTTTGCGATCCAGCCGGGACGCTAGTCGCGTGCTCGGTCGGCTGGTTGCGTGAGTAACGTTCGTCGAGGGGGTATCACATGCGCGCGAAAAAGAAGACCTGCGCGAACTGCCTGCGCCCGGTGCACGGATCACCGGGCGGCCGTGGTCGTGGACGGGCCGTCGCATGGCACGCACACTGCCCGCCGTGTGCGCAGCTGGTGGCGGATCAGATGGAGACCGTGCTGTCGATCGAGCGAACGCGCGGTGCGCCGCTGCAGGTCCGGCGTTGCCGCTGGTGCGGCGCGGAGCGGGCGTGTCCGGGCGGCTGGGCCACTCGTTGTCACCTGTGCCTCGACGAACGCACTTCGCCGGAGATCGACCTCGTTCGACAGGCCGCAGCATCCGGGTTCCGCACTCCGCTGCGTGAGGCAGCGCAGCTGGTGGCCGTGACCACGTTGGTGGACGTGCTGGCGCAGTTCGGACAGCCTGGCTGGACGGTGATCGCGGGTGACGTGCTCGGGCTGCCGTGGACCGACGATCAGTACACGGCGAAGTCCCACGGCACATGGGGCCGTCACGATGCATGCGGCCGGATTCAGGTGATGTCCCGCGGCCGCGACGAGTGCGCCACGTGCCCTCCGGAGCCGCGATCACGCACCCATCGTGCCCGCGCGGAGGACACGCACCTGCTCTACCTGGTGCGGCACGGGGACTTCGTGAAGTTCGGCCGCGGCTACCACGGCAGAGTCCGCAGCCACGTTCGCTCAGGTGCGACACCGATTCAGGTGCTGACGGCCCGGCACGCCGACGTCCACATCGCCGAACTCACGCTCAAACGCCGGCATGTGAAGGACGTCGCTCGAGGCATCGAGGGCGTGCCGGCATCGTTCGGAACCGGCACTGAGGTGCTCCCGATCAGGTTGTCACCTGACCTGCTGGACTTCCTTCCGCATGGCGAGGACGTCACTCACCGCTTCGTTCCTCTTCGGTAGCAGCCAACGCTGAGTCGGGCTGTTGAACTCGTGCTTTCCCTGAGCGGTTGGCGGCTTCACACATCTGCACGCAGCCACGCATCACTGATCTGCTCGCCATAACGGTCTGGTGTCGGCTGTATCACCTCATGCCTCCTCTGCGATGTGCACCACGGTCTGTTCGGTGGTGAGGGAGGGGAACGGTTGTGGCGAACGGTGGGGCTGCTCCGCAGGGCACGGCGGTTGATCGAGCAGTACGGCTTTTCCAGTTCCTCGCGCGGAGTCAGCAGCTCAAGTCCAATCCGCCTCGCACCACTGAAAGTTACGAATCGGTGTTGTGGTTCGGGCAATTGCCTGTGCACCCCGCCATCCTGTCTGCTCATCGCGACGACGCACTCGTCACCAGGGCCTCACTGCTCACTGTCGACCGGGTCGCGCACCAGGATCCACCCGAGCCTGCGTCGGAACTGCGGCCATGGTTGGACGGGGAGTGGGACGAGCCGACCGCACCGCCGCGCCTGCGTGAGTCGATCGGCGAGGGGGAGCAGCGCACCGCGCTCGACGACGCGGAAGGGATCCGGGACGCCCACGACGAGTGGAAGACCCGCTGGTCCGATTGGGCTGAGCGTGAGAAGGCTGATCGAGCTGCACGGAACGTCTACAACGACCTGTTCTCCGCCTACGTCACCGCAGCTGGACATGCCGAGGAACTCGAGCTGGTCGTCGGCGTCGGATGCATGTCGTGGGCGCCACCCGGCCACTATGTCGTGCGGCGTCACCTTGTGACTGTGCCCGCGGTGATTCATTTCGACGACAGCACCGGGAGACTGACCCTCCAGCAGACTGAGACCGCGGAAGGCTTGAGCGTCGAGCTGGACATGCTCGACCCCGGTCGCGTTGCAGACCCGCAGCGTGTCGTCCAGATCAGGAATGAAGCCCGCGAGGTCACAGCCGCCGTCCTGCAACGCGACGACGTGGGTGGCGTGCTGCGCCGTCTGGTGCACGCCCTCGACGGCGAGGCGGCGTACCTCGACGAGGACATCCCGCAGAAGCCCGGCACGCACGCTGTGGCGGCGTACGCACCCGCCGTCATCCTGCGCAGGCGTTCGCGGCAGGGGATCGTCGACATCCTCGACTCGGTCGCCGGGCAGCTCGGCGAGTCGGGCGTCGTCCCGGACGGGCTGCTCCCGCTCGTCGACCCCGACCACCGGCCGGCGTCGGAGCGCTCACCTGAGCCCGGCGCCCTGGTCGAGCTCGACGCCGATCCCTTCCTGCCGCTGCCCGTCAACGACCGGCAGCTGCGCGTTCTCACTCAGGTCGACGCGAAGGCACAGGTGCTTGTGCAGGGCCCGCCTGGGACGGGCAAGACCCACACGGTCGCCGCCCTGCTGTCGCATCTTCTCGCGCAGGGCAAGCGTGTGCTCGTCACCGCGCACACCGACCGCGCTCTGAAGGAGGTGCGGGCGAAACTGCCCGAGGCCATCGCGCCGCTGGCCGTCTCGGTCGTCGGGTCCTCGCGCTCGGACATGGCGGACCTCAAGGTCGCCGTGGAGCGGATCAGTCATGTGGCCAGCGAGTACGACGCCGAGGGCGCGCGTCGGGCTATCGACGACCACATCGCGGCGATCGAGGAGCTCCGCCTGCGTCGTGCCGGCTTGTACCGGCGGCTGCTCGACGCGCGCGGCGAAGAGGTCGTCGAGCACGAGGTCGGTGACTACCGCGGAACGCTCGCTGCCGTCGCGCAGCGCGTGGAAGCGGAGCAGGAGCGGTTCGACTGGTTGGCTGACCTGGTCTCCGTAGACGGTGTTGTCCCATCGCCTCTTCCTGCGGCTGACATCGTCGAGTGGCACCGGAGCGTCGTGGATGACGTACTGAACGCCGACGAACCCGAGTCGCGGCTCAAGCTGGTGGCCCTCACCGACGTGCCCACGCCCGAGGAGTTCTTCTCGCTCGTGACCGCGGAACGGCAGGCCGTCGCTGTCGAGGAGGGGCACGGCAGCCTCACGCAGCACTCCGCATTCGAAGGCGTCCGGCGCCTGGATCAGTCCACGCGGACGGTGCTGCGGCAGCGGCTCAACGGGTTCGCGCGCGAGGCCGAGGACTTGTCTCGGCGGCGCGAAAAGTGGATGAACGACGCGCTCTCTGAAGTGCTCGCAGGGCGTGCGAACCACTGGCGGTCGCGCGGACACCAGATCGCCCAGCTCATCGGGCGTGCGGGTCCGGTGGTCGACCGGCTCGGGCCGCTCACCGAGGTACGGGTCGGTCCCGCCGACATGGGCGTGCTCGTCGCCCTGGCCGGGGCGCTCCGCGCACACGTCGGCGACGGAGGCAAGCTCAAGACCAACCCGGACGGCTCACACAAGACCGGGGCGTTCGCCCCCAAGGCCGTAAAGCAGGCCCAGCCGCTGTTTCAAGCGGTACGAGTCAACGGTGTCCCACCCACCACCGCCGACCAGCTCGACGTCTTCCTGATGTGGGTGGAGGCCACCAGGACACTGGATGCGCTGGACCGGGCCTGGCCCGACTCGGTGCACATCCCCGCCGAGGACACGCTGAGCGAACGGCTCCAGTGGCACGTGACCGAGCTGGAGCAGCTGCGCCGCGTGCTGGCGCTCGGCGAAGCTCTCGAAGCGGAGGAACGCGGCCTGGCGGGCCTCGGCCTCCCGCGTCCAAATTGGACTGATCTCGACGCAGTCCAGGTCTACGCCCGGCTTGTTGATGCCGCAGCCGCATCCGACGCACGCACCGCCGCCACCATGCCACTGCTGGAGGTCGTGCGAGCCATCGCCGACGTGGCTCAGTGGGCGGACGCCGCACCGTGCGTGAAGCACCTGGCGCAGGCCACGGGGGAACGAGACCACGAGTCGTACGCGGCCGCGTACCGCAGGCTCGTGCGTCTGACCGAGGTCATGGGGCTGGCGCGTCGTCGTGACGAGATCGCGGCGAAGCTGGCCCACCTGATGCCTCGGGTGCACGAGGCTGTCTCGGCGAACCCGCGTGACCCCGCCTGGCCGGAGAAGCTGGCCGGCTGGGACGCCGCGTGGGCGTGGGCTGTGGCACGGGCATGGGTGCTTGGACGCGTTGATGAGGACGTGAACGCTCTCCAGGCCGAGGTGCTGCACGTCGAGGAGCAGGTGCGCGGCCGGGTCGAGAAGCTGGCGGCTGAACGTGCGTGGGGCTACGCCGTGTCGCCGGAGCGGCTGTCCGGCAAGGCCCGCGCCGATCTGCTTCAGTACGCTCAGCTGGTCAAGCTGCTCGGCAAGGGCACCGGCGTCTACGCCAACCAGCGCCGGGCCGACATCAAGGCGGCCATGGACCGCTGCCGCCCCGCGGTGCCGGTGTGGATCATGCCCGTCTACCGGATCGCCGAGCAGTTCCGGATCCAGCCCGACATGTTCGACGTAGTGGTGGTGGACGAGGCTTCGCAAGCGGGCCTGGAGGCGACGTTCCTGCAGTACCTCGCGCCCAAGATCGTGGTCATCGGCGACGACAAGCAGGTCTCACCTTCAGCCGTGGGCACGGACCAGCAGCAGTTGCGCGACCTCGCCGAGCAGTACCTGTGGGACGACCCGTACCGCGCGTCGTGGCAGGACCCCAAGCGCAGCCTGTTCGACGAGGCCAAGATGCGCTTCGAGGGCATGATCACGCTCGTAGAGCACCGGCGCTGCGTACCCGAGATCATCGGCTTCTCGAACCGGATTGCCTACGAGCCCGATGGAATCCGGCTGGTGCCCGTGCGTCAGTACGGCGCGGACCGGTTGGAACCGATCAAGCCGGTGTTCCTCGACAACGGCTACGAACGGGGCGTGACGGACAAGGTCAACCCGGTCGAAGCCGACGCCATCGTCGACCAGATCGAGAAGTGCATCGCCGACCCGCGGTACGACGGGATGACATTCGGCGTCGTGTCGTTGCTCGGTCGCGCCCAGGCGAAGAGGATCGAGAAGCGGCTGCTGGAGCGCATCCCTCCGGAGGAGTGGAAGGCGCGCGACCTCCGGTGTGGTGACTCCGCCGACTTCCAGGGATCCGAACGCAACGTGATGTTCCTGTCGCTGGTCAAGGCCCCAGAGCCGGGCAAGCGGATCGCCTCGCTGACGCAGGACATGTACGTCCAGCGATTCAACGTCGCCGCGTCCCGCGCCAAGGACCAGATGTGGGTGTTCCACTCCCTGCGCCTGTCCGACCTCGGCAATCCCGAGGACATGCGGTTCCAGTTGCTGGACTACTGCTATGCGCTGTCCGGTCGCACCGGCGGCACGGATGACGTCAGGTACTCGGTCGTCCCCGAGGACCGGAGGGTGGAGCCTTTCGACTCGTTGTTCGAGCAGCGAGTGTTCAACCGGCTCGTTGACCGCGGGTACAGCGTCGTCCCGCAGTTTCCCGCCGACGGCTACCGAATCGACCTGGTGGTCGTGGGTGCCAAAGCGAGGTTGGCGGTGGAGTGCGACGGTGACGCTTGGCACGGGCCGGAGGCGTACGAGCGCGATCTCGCCCGGCAGCGGGACCTGGAGCGATGCGGCTGGCGCTTCTTCCGCATCCGCGAGTCCGAATTCTACGCCGACCGGCCTGCCGTTCTGGCACGGCTGTGGGATGCGTTGCACGAGCTGGACATCCACGCTTCCGGATGGACGCCGGAAGCCGAGGACCAGCCGACCGTAGTGTCTTCCCGACCTGTGGCTGTCGTCGAACCCGCGCTCGACGTCCCCGTCGCCATCGTCCCCGGATCATCAGTGTCCGAACCGGACGCTGATGATCCGGCAGCTCCGGAGCAGCCGGTGTCCAAGATGGCGGTGGCTGAGCCAGCCGTCCTGCCAGAATCCGTTGTGGCCATTGAGTTGCCGGAAGTCGCCGAGCAGATGCTCGTGGAGCACGAGGAGGCGTCGCCACCTGCCGCGGATTCAACCCTTGCCGCGTACCAGCACTTCGGCGGAACCGTGGTTCAGGTCGGTGAAGCCTCACGACAGGACCTGCTCAGTGGCTTGGTGCGTCTCGTCGAGGCAGAGGGGCCCATGCTGGGCAGTCGTCTGCACACCGCGTACGTCCGTGCCTCGGGCGCAGTCCGGGTCACGAAGCTGGTCGCCGGCGAGTTGAACAAGGCGATCTCCCAAGCAGTGCGCAAGGGTGAGCTCATCGAGGACAACCCTCTTGGCGAGAGCGGCATCAAGCCGCGTACATATCGGTTGCCCGGCCAAGCGGAGGTGCGTCTGCGCCAGCTGGGACCGCGGTCCCTCGACGAGGTACCTCCGGCCGAGCTCGCAGCGATGCTCGACCACGTCGCCGAACGAGTCGGTGACGTCAGCGAGGGGGCGTTGCAGCGTGCTGTGCTCGAGTTGCTCGGCCTGAAGCGGCTCACAGACAACGTGAAGAGCCGATTCGCTGCAGTCCAAGCCCTTCGGAGTTGAGACCTGTGGCGTGTTGGCCACCACGACGGTCCTTTTCGGACCGATGATGGCGGCTGGGAGTGGGAGCAAAATGGGAGGATCCATTGTGCGGCAACGGTTCCAGACTGCGTTGAACGGCAGCCAACGGCACCGGCGCGACCTGCGGTTTCAGTGTTTCCACTGCTGGCGCACTTGATCGGGCGGCCCTGGGGGTCAAGGGGTCGCAGGTTCAAATCCTGTCGTCCCGACGGTCTGAATCAGCCCGCTGATTCTGCGTGAAAGCCCAGGTCAGCGGGCTTTTTCGTGCGTTCGAAACGATCTCCGCTTGATCATCATTCTCATGATCAACAGGTGGATGAAGGAGTGAATAAGGAGCCGCTGGCTCCTTCGTTTTGACTAACGGCAAATGGGGTCGTCCACGAACGGGTGAATCTGCCGAACCTGTGCCGCTCGAAAAGTCATCGCTGCACGTCATGCGGCATAGCTGTACTCGTTGATGAGTCCGCCGAGGATCCGTGCTGGATCGATGCCCGCCGCATGCAAGATCTCCCAGACGGTCGAGGCGGCGATCCGGTGGCCGAGCCGGGCCAACTCGCCTTGGATCCGCCGATGTCCCCACTGCGGGTTCTCTGATGCAAGTCGGAGCACGAGTGCCTTGATCGCTACTCGGGTGGATGGGCGTCCGGTTCGTCGGCGCGCGGTGTAGTCCCACTACCAGGCGATGAACCTGCGTCGCGGGTACCTCGCTGCGCGTCGGCGACATCGGCGAAGGTGTTGCCGCGTTCGTCGCCTACGTAGCGGGCATGGGCCTCGTCGTGACCGCGCTCGCCGTGGCCGCCCGCGCCCGCAGGCTGCTTCCGCACATCTCACGGATCGGTGGCGCGTGGCGCGCTACTGGTTCTCGTCGGCCTGTACGTCACCTACTACGGCATCTACGAACTCCGGCTGTTCCTCGGCGGCGCCGACGCCGCCGACCCCGTCATCGACGCGGGCCGGGACAGTGCAAAACACCCTGGTCAACTGGCTCACCGCCATCGGGCCGCTGCCGCCTCTGGTCCTGTTGGTGGCATTGCTGGCTGGTGGCGCGCTTCTGGTGCGCCGCCGCAAGGTTCACGACCGGAAGTCGTGACCATCACGGTTCCAGACAGGCGCGCAACCGCTCAAGGTCGGCAGTGATGCTCTTGCGCACCTGGCGCGCCATGAGTGGCGTCGCCCAGCCGAAGAACCCGCCCGGCGTACCACTGGCGTGGATCGCGACAAGCGTGCCGGTTGGCGCGTCCGCCAACTCGTAGCGCACCGTCATCGGGAACGGCCGGTCGACCTTCATCTCGACCAACCGGTCCTGATCGTGCTCGGTCACGACATAGCCGTAGACGAACTCCCGCCCCAGGAACCGGGCCGTGCGCTCCACGGTCGCGCCCTCGACGAGCGATCCGGGCCGAGTTGGTCGGCTGGACGTGATCCCGCCGGTCCACTCGAGATCGTTGGCCGGGTCGAACATGAACGCGGCGACGTCGGAGCGCGGCCGGCGAACGAGCACCTCGGGCCGGACGTCAACTGGCATGTGGCACCTCCGCGGTGAAGTAGGGCTGCGGTGTACCGGTGTTGGCGTACCGGACGAGTCGGTCGTGGATCATCGCCCACCCCTGCGTGACGCGCCCGAGGTCGGCCTCGGGAAAGCCTTCACCGAACCCGTAGTGGCGGAACAGGACCGCCGAGCCGCTGAGCTCCCACTCCCACGTCGAGCCGGTCCAGTACGGGAACCCCGACGTGCAGTGCATCCGGACCAGCTTGGCCGGTTCCGCGGTGACGTCCACCTCGAGGTCGACCGGTGCCGCGGCGAATCCGAACCGGGCGTGCTCGGGCGACACGTCGCAGTCCTGCGTCCAGAACGCCCGCTGCCCCTCGGTCGTGGTCAGGATCTCGAAGAGACGGGAGGCGTCGGCCTCGGTCTCGTTGTAGAGCGTGATCATCATGGGCTCCTTATTTTAGATGAATCTAAATTAAGATGCGGCTACAGTAGATGTCAATGGAACCGCTGCAGGTCATCGCCGCACCGCGGCGGATGCGCATCCTCGAGCTGGTCTGGGACCGTGAACTCCCCGCGGGGGACATCGCGGCCGAGTTCGACGTGTCCTGGTCCGCGGTCAGTCAGCACCTGACCGTGCTGAAGCAGGCAGGCTTCCTCGTGGAGCGCCGTGAGGGCACGAGCCGCTTCTACCGTGCCGACAAGGAGGCTCTCGGCCCGCTGCGGGCCGTTGTCGAGGATCACTGGCGCCGGAGCCTGAACCTCATCAAGCACCTGGCCGAGGCCGAGGAGGGCCAATGCTCGAAGTGAGCGTGCACATCGCGGCCAAACCCGAAACGGTCTTCCCGTACTTCACCGATCCCGAGCGGTACACGCTGTGGATGGGAAACGGCGCGACGCTCGACCCCGTGCCCGGCGGTGCCTACCGGGTGCTCATGCGCGACGGCGTCGAGGCGTCCGGCGAGTTCGTCGAGATCTCCCCGCCGCACCGGGTCGTGTTCACGTGGGGCTGGACCCACGAGCAGGCCGTCGCCCCCGGCTCCACCCGCGTTGTCGTCACCCTGTACGAGGAGAACGGCGGTACCCGCGTCGTGCTGTGCCACCACGGACTTCCCGACGACGACCAGGTCGCGATGCACCGCAAGGGCTGGGAGCTCTACCTCGACCGCCTCGGCATCCGGGTCTGTGGAGGCGACCCCGGCCCCGATCCGAACGCCTGACGGAACCTCCCGAAGTGGCTGGAGTTCACCGCATCCGCTCGCTCACCGCGTCCAGTGATCGCGAACTGGTTGCCGATCGAGCGGAAGCGCAGCTCGTCGATGATCTTTGCCAGGTAGTCGATCAAATTGAGGTGCTCTGCGATGCGACCGGCGCCGACCGCAGGCGCAACGATCCAGCCCGCCACGACGATTCACCTGTGAGGGGGTACGCGGACATGCGGAGGTACCACCATGCATGCGACCAGACGGCTCACTGCGGCTGCGGCGGTCGTCCCTCTCATCGTCTTGAGCACAGCAACCGGGGCGTCGGCGGCACCCTTCTCACTCGGCAGCGATGTCCTGGTCAGCGGCGCGTCGACGCTGACGGCCTGTCCCTTCGGCGCGTCGGCCGATTTCGCCAGCGCCTATGACAACACCGAGGTCGAGCCGCAGGTGGCGGTCAACCCGACCAATCCGAACGAGATGATCGGAGTGACCCAGCAGGACCGCTGGCCGGACGGCGGCGCACGTGGCCTGACCTCGTGGATCACCCACGACGGCGGCACCTCGTGGAGCAAGCTGCCGGACGTGCCGTGGAGCGGCTGCCAGGGCGGTCCGACTCGGTTCGGCCGCGTCACCGACCCATGGGTCTCCTACGACAAGGCGGGCAACGCCTACTTCATCGGCCAGCCGATCGACTCGGCCGCGCTCGGCCTGTCCGCGATCTCGGTCACGAGCCTCGACCGGTCCACCGGGACCTGGCGGCCGCCGCAGATCATCCAGGAGGACTCCGGCGATCGAGGCATCTTCAACGACAAGGTCTCCATCACCGGCGATCCGACCCGTCCCGGTTACGCGTACGCGACGTGGCTGCGCGGGAGCTATCCCAACGACGGCAAACAGCACCCGATCGCGGACCTCCACTCGTTCGCCTACCGGGGGAAGCCGATGTTCTCCCGGACGACCGACGGCGGGCTGACGTGGTCCACCCCGGTGCCGATGCGCGACTCGAACTCCTTCTTCCAGGGCAACCAGATCGCGGTCGGCCCGGACGGCACGCTGTACAACGTCACCGCGAACCTGTTCACCGGTGCAGGGTTCAACGACAAGGGCGTCTACATGGGCGTCATGACCTCCCGCGATGCCGGATTGCACTGGTCGGCCCCCGCGAAGATCGCGCCGATCCAGTTCGCGCAGCTGTTCGTGCCCGACGACAACTTCCCGATCCGGGCCGGGGACTACCTGCCCGACATCGCGGTCGACATGACCACCGGCGCGATCTACGTCGTGTGGGCGACGGCCTCGGCACCGCCCTGAACAAGGTCGTCCTGGCCAAGTCCACCGACGGCGGCCGGCACTGGACCGGCCCCACCGTGGTCGCCACCGGTGGCCCTGGCGTGCAGTCGTACAACCACGCGATCGACGTGTCGGACACCGGCATGGTCACCCTGACCTACTGGGACGACCGCAACAACGTCCTCGGTGACGGCATCGCCACCACCGACGTCTGGGTCCGCCACTCGCACAACGGCACCCAGACCTGGGAGCCCGAACAGCACCTGCACGGGCCGTTCGACCACTACCGGGCACCGATCTCGTACTTCGCGCCCGGAGACCCGCGAGGTCTGTTCCTCGGGGACTACATGGGCCTCGAAACGATCTCGGGCAACAACACCATCGCCTTCTTCACCTCGACCATCAGCGACGGAGCCGACGCACACGCTGTGCGGCTGAACCACAGCTGACAGCGTGACGGGTGCGGGCGGCCCGCCCGCACCCGTCACTCGGCCCGAACACCGTTCCGATGTCGACCCCTGCTGCAGATCCGAGCGGGCTCACGATCGTGAAGTGATGACATCGGACGGTCGGATGCGGCTGTCAGTGACTTGCGTCTGATCATGTACGCGCGCAGGGGCTGACGCCGGTCATTGAGCGGCTGACTTCGCACCTCGCTCACGCAGCCAGAGCACCAGGTCGGTCGCCTCGCTGCGTTGTGCCGCATCCAGCGGTGTTTTCGGTTCCCACGGCGGTATCCAGTTCAGCTCAGCGCCGTGGCCGAGGAGGTGTTCGGCGCACTGCCGTTGACCGCCGTGGCAGGCGTCCCAGAAAGCCACGTTCACTTCTTCGCTTGTGGCACCGGGGAAGTAGGTCTTCACGCGATCGAGGAGGCCGAGCGTCGCGGCGTCGGTGAGCGTCGTTGTCGGCTCCGGCGTCCAGCAACGCGTCGAGCGCCTCGACGTTGTCACTGCTGGCTGCCCAATGCAGCGGTGTTTCCGTGTGTGAGCCCTGGGACCGTGCGTTCACCTTGGCGCCCGCGTCGACGAGGACGGCGATGGTGTTCGCGACATTCGGGAAATGGCCCGGCCAGTCCGTTGCGATGTGCAGCGGCGAACGGCCGTTGATGCGTGTGGCGAGGTCGGAGTGGTCGTGCAGTAGTTGCCGGAGTCTGTCGGTGTCCCCGGTGTGGATGGCGGTGGTCAACGCCGTCGCGAGTGGATCGTCAGCGGGCAGCGTCGTCACTGCGTCTCCCGGTGTAGGCGGCGGCTTGCAGAGTGAACAGCTCGGCGTACACGCCGTTCGCAGCCATCAGCTCGTCGTGGTCGCCGTGCTCGACGATCTGACCTTCGTCGAGCACGTAGATGTGGTCGGCGTCGCGGACTGTGTTGTAGCGGTGGGAGATCAGCAGCACCGTCCGTCCTTTGTAGAGGGAGCGGATGCGGCGGAACAGGTCGTGCTCGGCGCGCGGGTCCAGTGCCGCGGTGGGCTCGTCGAGGATGATCAGGGGTGCGTCGCGGATGAACGCCCGCGCGAGCGCGACCCGTTGCCACTGCCCGACCGAAAGATCGCGGCCGCCGTCGTACTCGGGCGACAGGATCGTCTCGTAGCCCTTGGGCAACTCCGACAGGTAGGAGTCGGCGCCGGCGTGCCGGGCGGCGGCCTGCACCGCTGACTGGTCGTCCACATGCTCCACAGCGCCGAATCCGATGTTCTCCCGTGCGGTCAGGTCGTAGCGTGCGAAGTCCTGGAAGATCACGGCGATGCGCCGGTGCAGCTCGTCGGGATCGAGGTCGGCGGTGTCGGTGCCGTCCCACCGGATCGTGCCTGCGGCGGGCAGGTAGAGCCGCGACAGGAGCTTGGCCAGCGTGGTCTTGCCCGAGCCGTTCTCACCGACGAGTGCGATGACTTGCCCTGCCTGGATCTCCAGTGACACCTCGCGCAACGCCGGGCCGTTCGCGGCGGGATAGGTGAAGGAGACGTTGTCCACCGTGATCCGGTCGAACTTTGCGGGCGCGGGCCAGGTTCCGGTGTGGCCGTGCTGGTGTGGCGCGGTGGCGAGGAAGGTCGTGTAGTCCTCGACGAACAGCCCGGCTTCGTAGAGGTCGCCGATGTTGTTCACCGTGGTCAGGATCCGCTCGCCGAGGATGAGCAGCGCGGCTGCGGCGGTCGCGGTCTCGGCGAGCGCCAGCCGGCCGGACAGCGCCAATGCCAGCAGTCCGGCCAGCCCGCCACCAAGTGCAAGTGACAGGCCGATGGTGGAGATCACCGCGATGCGGAACCGTTTCCGCGTGGTCTTGCGCAGCTCGGCCATGTGCTGGTCGTACAGCGCGGTGTGCCGGGCGGTGAGGTAACCGGCCAGCCCGAACGCGCGGACCTCCTTGGCCGGGTCCTTCGCGGTGAGCAGCCGGTAGAGGTAACCACGGGCGCGGGCGACGGTGGTCATGCGCAGGTGGAACCCGAACATCGCCTGCCCAGCCTTCACCACACCGATCAGCAGCGGCAGCCCAGCCAGGAACAACAACGGTACGAGCCACGGCTGGATCGTGAGCAGGGCGACGACGATGCCGCCGATGGACGCGATCGAGCCGATGGTGCCGACCACGCCGTCGACCATCTGGATCGGCCGGTGCTCGGCGGCCGACGCGCGCAGCAGCCGGTCGTGGAAGTTCGGTGTCTCGTAGGCGGACAGCTCCACCTTCGCCGCCACGTCGATGATCGCCTGCTTCGCGTGCCGCGCAGTCGTTTCCGAGAGGATCTCCCTGACCTCGCGGCCGGCGGCGGTGATCAGTCCGATGGCGGCGACGATCCCGACCACCGTCGCGAGCTGCGGGGCAACGGCGCCGATACCCGGTTTCACAGCATCAGCGGCGAGGACTGAGCTGATCAGATCACGGCCGAACACCAGCGTTGCCGCGAGGCCGACACCGTTGAGCAGCTTCAGCACGATGCTGACGATCAGCAGGCGTGGTGCTGCAGCCCAGACCAAGCGGACCGAGTCCGCGGTGATGCGGGGCAGCAGGCGGATCGACTTGTTCGGCACCTCGTCGCAGGTCACCATCACGCTCACGCCTCGGCGGTTCTGCTGCGGAGGGCGGCGAGAAGCTTCGGGATCGTGGGTACATCCAACCGGCAGGCTCGCATCTCAGGCGCACCGGCGTGATCGTTCATCACGTCGACGCCGTCGACAAGGACAGTGGGCGAAGGAAAGTCCCCGACACGCTCGACGACGGGCACGGTGAGTTCGAGTTCGTGCAGTGCCTCGGTCAACGCGGTTTTGGCCGCTGCCGCGTTGGGGCAATCCGGGGCGAGCAAGAGCTCAACACGCATCTCGTACCTCCGTGGGGCGGTGTCGTGCTTCGAGGGCGTCGATCGGCCAGAACGGCACACACCCGATCTGGTCATGACGGTGGAGCAACCAGTTCGACACGGCCAGCACCTCACAGCCCGCGTAGCCACGTGCCGCGGCCAGCAGCATCGAACCGCCGTAGAACAGCAGGGCCGCGTCGCTCAGGACGTCGATCTGCGGCGCGTACCACCAGGTCAGATACAACGCGAAGAACACGCTGATGTTGACCACGTGGCCGACGATTCCGGTGGCGCGCAGCGGTGCGGGGTTGCGCCGGGCCCGCCACCACTGCCACCCGAGCGCCACCGCCGGGAACACGACCAGACCCAGCAACCAGGCCACCGGATGCCAGCCACTCACCGCGTGACCGATCACCACGCTGCCCGCCAGCCACACGCCGATGACGACGCGCGTCGCGGTGCCCCACGGGCCGATCGCACGGGTCGTCATGGCGGATCCGCCTCACCGAGCTCGTGCAGGATCGGGCAGTCGCGCTCGGAGCGGGGCCGGTCGCACGTGGCCACCAGGCTCGTCAGCCCCGCCTCCAACGCTTGCAGGTCGGCGATGCGCTGCCGCAGATCGCCGATCTTGTCGGCGGCGAGCGCCCGTACGCGGTCGCAGCTGTCCGGACCGCCGTCGGCGAGGTGCAGCAGGGTGTCGATCTCGGTGAGCGTGAAGCCCAGTTCCTGCGCCCGTTTGATGAACCGCACGCGCGCCACCGCCTCCGGCGGGTAGGACCGGTAGCCGCCGGCCGTCCTGGCCGGTTCAGCCAGCAGACCCCGGCGCAGGTAGTACCGCAGGGTCTCCGGGTGCACCGCGGCCCGCGAGGCCAGTTCGTTCGTCCTCACCGCCCCAGCATGAACCCTGTACCTGGGTACCGGGTCAATACTCGGAAGGATGAACCAGTGGTCGTAGCGTGTCGCGGTCGGCTGATGGGTGCACACCTCGGCGGGTGCCACCGTGTCGTACCCGCCGGGCACGAAGTCGATCCGAATCGGCGTGCCAGTGGCCGCCCACGGCTCTTCCGCGCGGAAGGGCACTCGAGTACTGCGGCGTAGAGGAACAGGTCGGGAGCGCAGCCGCTGCGCATGGGAAGCTCGCGGCCCTCCACGTACAGAGTGCGCAGAGGTCGCTCGCCGGGAAATGGGTCCTCCCAGCGGGTTCACCGCCGGGCGGATCGGAGTGGTCGATGGGCTCGATCGTCCACAGAGGAATGTTTCCGGCGGCAAGGCATGAAAGCGTTCTCGACGCAGGAGCTCCATGTGAGTTCCCTTCGATCGCATGCCCGGCGGGAATCTGCGGACATGCGGTGGAGGGTGTCAGCGACCGGGTGCAGAACGGTTGTGCCAGTCGCGGAGCCAGGTGGCCACGTCAGCGGGTGCGTCGCACATCGGGAAGTGGTTGCCGCGCGGGACAACGTGCTGGCGTGCCGTGGGATACAGCTCCAGCCATCTCTTTTGGAGTTTCAGCGGGTCGTTGAACTGACCGAACACGGTGATCAGCGGGCGGTCGGCGAGTGGTCCTCGCAGCGCGCGCTCTGCTGTGTCGAACAGGGTGTCGGCTCGGCGTGCGTCGGCGAGGTAGCGGTGAATGCTTCGACGGGCTTCCCGGTCGAAGATGGAGCGGAATTCCTTGCGGACGGCGGAGTTCCAGTGTCGTCCGGCGCCGAATCGGGTCGAGGCTGCGGCGGGCAGCCAGCCGGTGAGCGCGTCGAGCTCGCGCATGACCGCGCTGCCCATCAGGGCGAGCATGCCGCGGAAGAGGAGCCCGGTGGGTTTCCAGGCGAAGGCGTTGATCGCTGCGATGCCGGCGATCCGGTCGGTGTGGTCGGCCGCGGCGGCGATGCCCGCGGGACCGCCGAGGTCGTGCACGACGAGCGTGATGTCGCGCAGGTCGAGCTGGTCGATGAGGGAACCGACCGCAATGGCGGCGGCGGTGAGCGTCGTGCCCGCCTTACCGGGGCGGGAACTGCCGCCGTTGCCGGGAGCGTCGAGGGTGACGCAGCGGAAGTGCGGGGTGAGCTCGGGCAGGAGGTCCCGCCACAGGAACGACGACATGCCGACGTGCACCAGGAGCAGCGTCGGGCCGCGGCCGGTGTCCGAGAACGCGATGCGCCCGGCCGGTGTGTCCATTTCGGACATTTGAGCCTCCTAGGGAGAGGGTGCGGCGAGGCCCGGAGCCAGGAAGGTGACCAGCCGGGCCAGCTGGGTCTCGACGTCGTCGCTGCCGAGTTGATGCGGTTCGCCGGCCGGGGTAGCGGTGGCGAACAGGGTCGTGACGACGGCGACGACGAGGTTCAGGCGAATCCGCAGCTCGGCGGGTTCAACGTGGGGCAGAGCGCGTTCGAGCAACGGGAACAGCCGCCCGGCGATCGGTTCGAACTGGCTGTCCATGAAGCGCGCGACGGCCGGACTCGGCTGGGTGTACGCACGGCCGAGGAACCTGGCCACCTGCACCTCCGAAGCGCGGAGCCGGTCGATCAGTTCGAGGTCAGGGCGCAGGAACGCGGCAAGCAGCGCCTCGACGGGCACCGGGTCGCCGTGCCGCTCGACCGCCTGGTCCAGCAGCCGCAGGCGCTGTTCGTTGAGCGGGCCGATCTGCCGGTCGAGCACGGTCTTCAGCAGTTCGCCCCGGCCACCGAAGTGGTAGTGCACGGCGGCGACGTTGACCCCGGCCTCTCTGGTGATGGCCCTGGTGGAGGTGGCTTCCTCGCCGCCGGTGGCGAACAGGCGCTCGGCGGCGGCGATGATGCGGGCACGGGTGTCGTCGGTCACTCAAACACTGTATCAAACAGTGTTTGAATCGATGGCGGAAGATCTGGAAGCCCAGTTCGCCGAGTGGCGGTGTTTACGTGCGGAGCCGTCCGGAACTGCGGCAGTCCGACGCCGACGAGCTCGAGGACCACCTCCGCGGCTCAACACGGTGTCAAGGAGTGGATCTTGAGCGGCTGCGCAAACAGGTGCTAGCGCACTTGATTTGCAGTCGATGCGCGCCACCGGATCGTCGTCAGCGTGGACCATCCATCTGCCGTGCCGGAGAACGCGGGAGATCCGGGCGGTTCCCTCGCCTTGCGGTCCGTGGGTTCCTCGATTTCCAGGCCCCACGACAGTGGACTGCCAGAAGCCGACTCGAGCTCACGACCGGATCGCGTCCTGTCCGCTGAAGACGGTCGCCGCTGATGGCACCTGCGGCTCGTGACCACCACCAACCCAGCCGGACCGCAGCCCCGATCACCGCCCGTAGACGGATGTGAGAGTTGTTCAGGAACCTGCACCCGAACTGCACCCGACCTGCACCCGTGGCTGCTACCGAGCGGGTCTTGCGTCGGTGTGCCGATGGAGGTGCTGTCTCACCAGGGGAGCTTCACTATGTTCGCTGTGCGTGTGGCGACGATGCTGGCTGTCACGATGACCTGGCTGGGCGGGGTCGCGGGGATGGCCGACGCCTCGGCGCAGGATCCGATCCGCCCGGTGGGGGGCAAGCCGGTTCCCGAGCAGTACATCGTGGTGCTCGCCGACGATGTCACGCAGCCGCTGCCGACCGTCGCGCCGCAACTGGCCGGGAAGCACGGCGGCAAGGTGCGGCAGATTTGGGGTGCCGCGCTGAACGGGTTCTCAGTGCAGATGACCGAGCAGAAGGCCGCCCGGCTGGCGGCCGACCCGCAGGTGGCCTTCGTGGAGCCGGTCATCGAAGTGGAGCTCGCCGACACCCAGACCGCCGCACCGTGGGGCCTGGACCGGCTGGACCAGCGCGCGCTGCCGCTGGACACCAAGTACAGCTACGCCACCACGGCGAGTAACGTCACCGCCTACATCCTCGACACCGGTATCCGCACCTCGCACACGGACTTCGGGGGCCGGGCCAGTGTCGGGTTCGACGCGATCGGCGACGGTCGCAACGGCCAGGACTGCCAGGGTCACGGCACGCACGTGGCGGGCACCGTCGGCGGCACC
>NZ_VSRL01000589.1 GCF_012184385.1 Lentzea indica | reverse complement strand
CCGGCTCGTGGCGACGAGTGGTCCCGCCGGCACGGCCTGGTCGAGCCGGACGACGCCCGCTGGCGCGGCCTCGGGACGGGTCAGGATCCGGATGTCGACCGCGTCCCCACGCGGCGGAGTCCACGAGAAGTCGACGACGTCACCCGCCGCCACGGCACGCAGATCGGTGACCTCGCTTGGCTCGCCGAGACACACCACCTGGACGTCGATCCCGTGGCTGCGTGCTTCGGGATACTCGACCAGCACCCGGTAGGTGTACGTGGTGTCCGGTTCCACCTGCCAGTCGGCGAAGCCCGTCCCGCTCGAGACCACCTCGGAGTCCCAACCGGTGCGCCGGACCACCGCCCGTACCGCCCCCGGCGGCAGCCGCCACCGTCCCAGGACGACCCCCGGCTCGGCGGTCAGCCGCAGATCGGCCACCTCTGGCAGCACCGCGACCGCTTCGGTTGACGCGGCTTCTCCCGGCACGCCTTCACGCAACGTCGTGACCGTGTAGACGAGTTGCTGTCCGACAGGGGCATCTCGGTCGACGACCGGTGGCGCGGCCGACTCCTTGGTCAGCACGGTGGCACCGCGGCACACCCGGTACCCGATGCGCCCCGCCGTCGACGGGGACGGCCGCCAGTTCACGACGACTTCGGCACCGTCCACGACGGCGCTGACCGCCGTGGGCGCGGCGGCAGGGCAACGGCGAAGGCCTTCTGCGACAGCGGGATCCGCCAGCTCGCGGCCGATCGCGAGGTAGCGGACCGCGGC
>NZ_VSRL01000588.1 GCF_012184385.1 Lentzea indica | reverse complement strand
GGCCTGCCCGTGCGAGCCCGGCTGGAGCTGCTGCGGTTGCTGCGCGGGCGGTTCGACCTGGAACGTCCGGAGGACTCGTCGCACGCCACGGTCGCGCAGGCGTGCCGGGGTGACCTGCTGGACTACCTGTGCCAGCCGGTCGTGTCGGGATTCTTCGGCTGGGACCCCGCACGTTCCGCCGTCGCGCCGTTCCTCGCGCTGCTCACCTCGATCGGTCCGGCGTCGACCTGGCGGACCTACCGCGACGGCATGGACACACTCGCCCGCGCGCTCGCCTCGCAGGTGAGCGTCACCACCTCAGCTCCGGTCGACCGGGTGGTCAACGACGGTTCCTCGGCCCGGATCTTCGTGGGCGGCAAGGAGATCAGCGCCCGCTCGGTCGTGCTGGCCGTGCCCGCCCCGGTGGTTCGTCTCGTGTACCCGGAGCACGGATCGGAGTTCATCGACGCGTGTTCGTTCTCGTCCGTGGTGAAGGCGCATTTGCTGTTCGACCGGCCGCTGGGCCGTCGTGACTACGCGGTGGTCGTTCCGACCGCCGAGAACGGCACGGTCTCCACGATCATCTTCGACCACCTCAAGCACTCCGGCCGCGCGCCGGAGAACCGGGGCCTGGTCACGGTCATGGCTCATCCGTCAGTCGCCGGGGACCTGATGCGGGCATCCGACGAGACAGTGGTGGCGCGACTGACCGACGCCGCGGAACGCCTGGTGCCCGGACTCCGCACGGCGACCGGCCGGGCGATCGTGCGGCGGTTCCG
>NZ_VSRL01000587.1 GCF_012184385.1 Lentzea indica | reverse complement strand
GCCGCGGCCGCCTTGGGCGCGTTCGAGGCAATGCGCGCCCACCTGCGCCGCCATCCGGCCGGCGATCTCGCTCATCGGCGCCAGCAACGGCAACGACCCGTCCGGCAGCTGCACCGTCTCGTAGGCGATGGCGGTGATGCCGGACTCGGCGACCGCCTTGGTGCACTCCGGGCTCGCGGCCAGGTGCAGGTAGGTGAACAAAACCTGGTCACGGCGCATGCGGTGGTACTCGGGCTCGATCGGCTCCTTGACCTTCAGCACGAGGTCGGCCTCCGACCAGACTTCGCCGGCCGTGGCGGCGATTCGCGCGCCCGCCGCCGTGTACTCCTGGTCGGGGAACGACGAGCCGGCCCCGGCGTCGTGCTCGATGACGACCTCGTGCCCGCGGCGAACCAGCTCCACCACACCGGCGGGCGTGATCGCGACGCGGTACTCGTGGTTCTTGATCTCCTTTGGGACACCGACCAGCATCGTCGCAGCGTATTCCCGATATCGATCTGCTGCATCGGATAACGTTCTCAGCCGTGTCAGAACCATTCGGGCCAGAGCAGCAGCGCATCGGCAACCAGCAGCGCGAAGAGGCGATCACCGCGCTCAACGACCACTTCGCGCTGGCGAGGCTCGACATCACCGAGTACCAGGAACGCGTGAACCGCGCGTCCGTCGCGCAGTCCTACGCCGAGCTCGCGGAACTGTTCCGCGACCTGCCGCAGCCGCACCCGCCGTTCCTCGCGCCGCCCTCGGTGCCGTTCGCCGCCGTGCCGCCGCCGCC
>NZ_VSRL01000586.1 GCF_012184385.1 Lentzea indica | reverse complement strand
CGTCGGTCGGCAGGGCCGGCGTGTCCGGGGCGATCTGCTCGACCAGTCCGGTCAGCACGCGGCCGGGGCCCACCTCCACCACCAGGTCGGCGCCGGCCGCCGCCTTCGCAGCGGCCTCGGCGAACCGGACCGGGAACAGCACCTGGTCGCGCAGCAGCCCGCGCAGGTCCGTGCCGGGGCGCAGGACGTCCGCGGTGACCGTCGAGACGACGTCACGGGTCAGCGGAGCGAAGTCGAACTCGGTGAGCCGCTCGGTCATCGCGACCGCAGCCGGTTCGACCAACGGCGAGTGGAAGGCGTGCGACACCTTGATCCGGACCGCGGTAACCCCTTTGGCGCGCGCCCGCTCGCAGACCCGGTCGACCGCGTCGGCCGGTCCGGACAGCACTGTCTGTTGTGGACTGTTGTAGCCCGCGACGACCACGTCCTCACCCGCGGCGAACCGGAGTGCCTCGGCGGGAGCGGCCGCGAGGCTCGCCATGCCACCCCCACCCCTGCTGGCGTCAGCCATCACGCGGCCGCGGATCGCGGCGAGGTCGAGCACCCGCTCCTCGGTGAGCGCCCCGCCCCAGTGCAGTGCGGTCAGCTCGCCCAGGCTGTGACCGACGGCGGTGTCCGCGTCGATCCCGAACTCGCGCAGCACCCGCAGGGCCGCGAGCGACCAGGTGACGATCCTGGGCTGCGCCACCTCGGTCGCCACCTGGTCACCACGGGCCGGCAGATCGGCGAGCCGGAACGCGTCCTCGGCGGAGGCGAACCGGCGCCGGACTGCACCCGCCGTCCCCCGGCCGG
>NZ_VSRL01000585.1 GCF_012184385.1 Lentzea indica | reverse complement strand
TTTCGCCCGCAGACCGGCGGGCAGCCGGACGCCGACGAACGCGCGGTCGCACCCGTTCGTTCGGCATTCGGGTACGTCACGCAGCCGCGGGTCGGACTTGCGCACCTCGCCCTTCCAGAAGGCCGGGCGGTTGGAGTCCACGACGGCCGATCCCGGAGCGATCGGGCCGGCTGCTGCGGACGGGGATAAGAGCAGCAAAAGCGCTGCCAGGATTGCCAAGGCTCTCATTCCATGCCCCCTCAGTGCACGTTTGGTCACGCTCAGCAACCCGTGACGCTACTCCCGGCTTCAACGTTGACACTGTCACGATTGCAGTGTCAGTATCAGGGTGTGTGGACGCTCGACGAGTTGCTGGAACGTGTCTCCGCCGCGCTCACGGCGGAGTACTCGGGCGCGCCCAACGGTCGTGTGCGGGACGTGCCCGACCGGCGGGCGGTCCGCTGGTACGCGACGACCGGGCTGGTCGACCGGCCGTCGGCGATGCGTGGCCGCACAGCGCTTTACGAGAAACGCCACCTGCTCCAGCTCGTGGCCGTGAAGAGACTGCAGTCGCAGGGGAGGGCGCTCGCCGACATCCAAGCCGAGCTCGCGGGCGCCACCGACACGACGTTGGCGGCCATCGCACGCGTTCCTGAACGACTGCTCGAGTCCGGTGATCCACCAGCACGACAAGAGGCCGTCCGTCCCAAGTTCTGGGCCGAACCCGCTGCCACACCGGCCCGCGGCCCCGGCACCCGCGGAGGCGGTCGTGCTGAACGGCGTGGCGCTCGGAGGGGGTGCTGTCGTCCTGGTGCCG
>NZ_VSRL01000584.1 GCF_012184385.1 Lentzea indica | reverse complement strand
CACGCGCCGGTCGCCATGGCCCGCAACGCGATCTGGCGGGCCAGGTACAGACCGCCCACGACCACCATGCGGGTCGGCGTGGGGCGCAGCACGGACACGCTGAGCGGTTCGCCCTTGGTGCCCTGGCCGAGCATCATGCCGCCGCGGTCACCGCTCGGGCTGACCACGTCGAGCATGCTCGGCGACACCAGGAACTCCGGTGCCACCGCGCCGCGGCCGCGCGAGTCGAGCAGACGGGACGAAGAGCTCATGCCACACCTCCCAGCGGCAGCGTCGCGGCCAGGCCGGCGAGCTGCATGCCCCGCAACGGGGTCAGCGCGATGTCGAGCTTGTCGCTCAGCTTCGACAACTGGTCCTCCGCGCGGTCCAGCTCGCTCGGCGTGCGGGCGCTCACCCGCACCAGGCCGCGCAGTGAGACCTGACCGTCCTCACGGGACGGTGAGATCGACATCGCCAGCGTCGAGGACAACGCGCGCACGCCGGTCAGCGCGTTCAGGTTGCCCTTGAGGCCCTTCGACGGCCAGCCGGTGATCGCGTAGCTCGCGTGACCAACGCCACCCGCGGTGACGCCCGCCCACTTCTCCCGCAGCGACACGGGGTTCGTGTTGCCGACCGCCGCGGTCAGCTCGGCCGACGAGATCGCCGCGCGCAGCAGCTCGTCCGAGTCGAGCGGGCGGATCGTTACGCCTGCGGACTCCAGGGCGTTGCGGACACGGGACAACGCGCCGATCAACGCGCGGTGCGCACCGACGACGCCGCCGCCACGCTCCCTGATCGCCTCGCCGCAGCGGCGCGGGTCCGAGCC
>NZ_VSRL01000583.1 GCF_012184385.1 Lentzea indica | reverse complement strand
CGCTGGAGCGGGCCGCGAAGCTGCTCAACCACTACGCCGAGGGCTCCATCAAGCCGGGCCGCACCGACGTGGGCGCGCCCACGCTGCCGGACCCGGTCTCGATGCCGATCGACCTGCCGGACCGCGTCGCCGGCGTCCGCTACGCGCGTGGCGTCACCGCTCGGCGTCTCGGCCAGATCGGTTGCCAGGTCTCCGTGACCACCTCGGACGACGGCCAGACGATCGTCACGGCCGTGCCTCCGACGTGGCGTGCCGACCTCGTGCAGCCCGCCGACCTGGTGGAGGAGGTGCTGCGGCTGGAGGGCTACGACACGATTCCCTCGACCTTGCCGCCCGCACCCGCCGGTCGCGGTCTGACCGAGCAGCAGCGTCGTCGCCGCACCGTGTGGCGCACGCTGGCCGAGGACGGCTTCGTCGAGGTGAAGCCCTTCCCGTTCATCGACCCGTCGGTGTTCGACGCGTTCGGGCTCGCCTCGGACGACGTCCGGCGCAACACCGTCGGCGTGCTGAACCCGTTGGAGGCGGACAAGAACGTCCTCGCCACCACCCTGCTGCCCGGTTTGCTGGAGACGTTGCAGCGCAACCTGGCCCGCGGTGCTCGCGACGTCGCTCTGTACAACATCGCGCAGGTGACTCTGCCGCGTGCGCAACAGGTTCCGGTGCCTTCGCTGGGTGTCGACCGCAAGCCGACCGAGGCCGAGGTCGCCTCGATGCTCGCCGCGCTGCCGCAGCAGCCGCTGCACGTCGCCGGTGTGCTCACGGGCCACCGCGAGCTGGCCGGCTGGTGGGGCAAGGGCCGCATGGCCGACTGGGC
>NZ_VSRL01000582.1 GCF_012184385.1 Lentzea indica | reverse complement strand
AGCCCCGTCCGCCGGTCCGCACGGCGTAGGGCTGCTTCTCGTCGGCGGGCAGGGCGAAGAACTCGCGGGTCAGCCCGCGCACCCGCGCACGCAGCTCGTCGGGGACGCCGTGCCCGGTGATCAGCAGGAACCCCGACTCCCGCAGCGCCGCGTCGACCCGCGCCGCCACCTCGGCACGTCGCGTGCCGTCGAACCACCCGGACAAGTCCACCAGCGGAACACCCATGGCTGCACTCCTACCGCCGTCACGGGCCGCGCGCCAGCGAACTAGCCCAGCCGTTCCACCACGAACGCGGTGAGGAACCCCGAGGTGGTGCACAGGCCGGTGTACAGACGGGCGCGCTCGTAGGCCTCGGGGATCATCGTGTCCGCGATCATCGCCAGGATCGCACCCGCGGCCACGGCGGTGATCACCGCGATGAGCTGCGGTGACGCGTCGTCGAGCAGCAGGTTGCCCAGCGCGGCGGACAGCCCGCTCGCCACCGCGATCGCGCCCCACACCCCGAACACGTAACCGGGCCCGCGGCCGGCCTGCTTCATGCCGGCGACGCTGGACAGTCCTTCCGGGACGTTCGAGGTGACCACCGCCGCCAGCATCGCCGCACCGACCCCGCCGCCGCTGAGCAGCGAGACGCCCAGCACGACGGACTCGGGCACACCGTCGAGCAGCGCGCCGACCGCGATCGCCGTGCCGCTGCCGGCCTGGTCCTGTTCGGACGGCTGGTTGCTGCTGCGCTTGCGATGCCGCGCGCCGCGCCGGGCGAGCAGCACGTTGGCCAGCACGTAGCCGGCCGCGCCGCCGAGGAACCCCGCGGAGGTGG
>NZ_VSRL01000581.1 GCF_012184385.1 Lentzea indica | reverse complement strand
GCCGCCAACGCGCGGCTCGGTGCACCGCCGCGGCTCTCGCCACCGCGTCCGAGGTTCGGGCGGCCCGTGCGGCTGTCTCGGCGGCGAGCAGGCTGGCGCCCAGCGCCTCGAACCGCACCGATACCGCGAGCAGGTCCGTGTCCGTTGCACCGGCGGCAAAGCACTGCGTCATCTCGCCGTCGACCTGATCAGCCAGCGTTACCAGCCGGTGCCGCAACCCAGGCACGCCGAGCCGGATTCCGTCGTGCAGCGCCAACGCTTCCAGCGCCCGATGTCCTCGTGCCGCGGCAGTGTCGGCCGCGCTGCGCACGAGTCGTTCGGCGCGGCTGTGTTCGCCGCCCATGGCCGCGATCCACGCCTCCGCAAGGAGAATCTCCGAGTCGTGCGTGCGGACCACGGGCTGCTTCGACCGTTGCGCCGTCTCCAGCAGCCGGGCGGCCCCGTCGAGATCACCCAGCCACGCGGCGGCCATCGCGTGGCTCGCGTGACACCACGACAGCAGGCTGCCGAAGTCGTGCTGCCGCAACAGATCTGCGGCCTCGGCGAACTGACGGCGGGCCGTGGCGACCTTCCCCTCGGCCAACAACGCACGACCCAGCAGCGTCGCCCACAACCCGCGTACGTCGTCCGTGCGACGGCTCGTGGCGGCGGTGTAGCCCTCCTGCGCGAGCGCGCGCATCTCGGTCAGGCGCCCGGCCAGCCACAACGCGGTCGCCTGCCCGGCCTGCAGGTAGTTCACCGACCACGGCACCTCCGCGGTGGCGTTGCGCGCGAAGCCGATGCCGGCCTCGGCGATCTCGATCGCGCGGTCCGCCCGGCCGGTCAGCGCCAGCGCCGGGATCAG
>NZ_VSRL01000580.1 GCF_012184385.1 Lentzea indica | reverse complement strand
TGGTCGTTCGGCGACGTGGACGTGGCCGCGCTGAATCCGACGATGGTGGTGGTGTCGCGTGAGCCGGACGGCCGCTGGTACGTGACTTTTGCCGTGGACACCGAAACACCTGCTCTGGCCGAGCCCGCTGGACACGTGATCGGCGTTGACCTCGGTCTCACAGACTTGGTGGTGACCAGTGACGGTGAGCGGATCGCGAACCCGCGGCACCTGGTCCGCAAGGCCCGCAACCTGGCCCGCTACCAACGACGAATGGCCCGCTGCCAGCGCGGCAGCGGCAACCGCCGCAAAGCCAAGGCCAAGGTCGCCCGCGCGCACCGCAAGGTCCGCACCGCCCGGCAGGATTTCCTGCACCGCACCACCACAGCTCTGGTGCGCTCGGCCGACGTGATCGCGATCGAGGACCTGTCGGTCAAGAACATGGTGCGCAACCGCCACCTCGCCCGTGCCATCTCCGACGCGGGCTGGGGCGAGTTCCGGCGGCAGTTGGAGTACAAGTGCCGCCGCGCGGGCCGCACGCTGGTTGTGATCGACCGCTGGTTCCCGTCCAGCAAGACCTGCTCGGCCTGCGGGCACGTGCTCGCCGAGCTTGCTTTGTCCGCCCGGCACTGGACGTGCCCGAGCTGCCGCACCCGGCACGACCGGGACCTCAACGCGGCGAAGAACATCCTTGCGGCTGGTCGAGCCGTAGCCCGGGACACTGTCTCGGGCGATGCCTGCGGAGCTGATGTCAGACGGCAAGGGCCCTCCCTTCCGCGATCGGCAGTGAAACAGGAAACCCGCGCCGCGAGGCCCAGCGCGTAAGCGCTACCCGCCGCACGGCGGGTGGGAATCCCTGTCCTTCAGGGCAGGG
>NZ_VSRL01000057.1 GCF_012184385.1 Lentzea indica | reverse complement strand
CAAGCTGCCCGCGCCCGAGGCGTACCGGCCGCCGCCCAAGCGCAAGCCGGTCCGTCCGTCCACGCCTCCGCGCGCACCGGGCAGGCGCACCGCGCAACTTCCGATCGTCGACGAACGTCGTATGGCTGGACGTTCCGCTCCTCCCTCGGAGTACCGTCGCCGCGAATCGCGGCGCACACAGGGCCGTTCTGAGCAAGGCCGTTCGACCCGTGGTCGCGGGCGATACAACTGATTGATTCAACCAATTCCGGAGGCAAGTCTTGACCGGGCACCCTGCCCCCAGTGGTCCGTGCGTCGTGGTCGCAGGTGGTGGCACCGCGGGACACATCGAGCCGGCACTGGCGCTGGCCGACGCGGTCATGCGGCTGCGACCGGACGCACGCGTCGTCGCGCTCGGCACCGAGCGCGGCTTGGAAAGCAAGATCGTGCCGGCCCGCGGGTACCCGCTGGAGCTGATCCCGCCGGTGCCGATGCCGCGCAAGCCCACCCTCGACCTGTTGAAGCTCCCGCTGAACGTGCGCGGAGCGGTGAAGCAGACGCGTGAGATCCTGGAGCGCGTCGGCGCGGACGTCGTCGTCGGATTCGGCGGCTACGTGGCGCTGCCCGCGTACCTGGCCGCGCGTGGCCGCGTGCCGATCGTGGTGCACGAGGCGAACGCCAAGGCCGGTCTCGCGAACAAGGTCGGCGCCAAGTTCGCGGAGTACGTCGCCGCGGCGGTGCCGGACTCCGGCCTGGCCGACGCGCAGATCATCGGCATCCCGCTGCGCCAGTCGATCACGACGCTGAACCGTGCCGCGTTGCGCGACGAGGCCCGCCGGTTCTTCGGCCTGGACCCGCACGCGCCGACGCTGCTGGTGTTCGGTGGTTCGCAGGGCGCGCGCTCGATCAACGAGGCGGTGGCACCCGTTGCCGCTGAGTTCGCCCGCGCGGGCATCGGCGTGCTGCACGCGCACGGCCCGAAGAACGCCCTTGCCGTGCAACAGGTTCCGGGCGCGCCCGCGTACGTGCCGGTGCCGTACCTGGAGCGGATGGACCTCGCGTACGCCGCCGCGGACGCCGTGCTGTGCCGCTCCGGCGCGATGACCGTCGCCGAGGTGTCGGCCGTCGGTCTGCCCGCTGTGTTCGTGCCGCTTCCGCACGGCAACGGCGAGCAGGCCCTCAACGCCGGCCCTGTCGTCTCCGCCGGTGGTGGCCTGCTGGTGCCGGACGAGGAGCTGACGCCGGAGAAGGTGGCGTCGCTCGTGGTGCCGCTGATGGCTGATCGTGGCCGGTTGGCCGCGATGTCGCAGGCGACGCTGGGCACCGGCCGTCGTGAGGCCGACGAAATTCTCGCGCACGCCGTGCTGGAGGTGATCAAGAAGTGAGTCTCGAACGCGTTCATCTCGTCGGCATCGGTGGTGCCGGCATGAGCGGCATCGCCAGGATTCTTCTCGCGCGTGGTGCGCAGGTGTCCGGATCAGACGCCAAGGACTCGCGGACCGTGCTGGCCCTGCGCGCTCAGGGCGCGCAGATCGCCGTCGGGCACGACGCCGCGAACCTCGACCAGTTGGCGGGCGGTCCGACCGAGGTCGTGGTGTCGACCGCGATCAAGGAGTCGAACCTGGAGTACTCGGCGGCTCGTGAGCGCGGCATCACGGTGCTGCGCCGTGCCGAGGCACTCGCGGCGTTGATGGAAGACCACCGCGTCGTGTGTGTTGCCGGTACGCACGGCAAGACGTCGACCACGTCGATGCTGACCGTCGCGTTGCAGCACTGCAGGCTCGACCCGTCGTTCGCGATCGGTGGTGACCTGAACGAGTCCGGCGCCAACGCGCACCAGGGCACCGGTGGCGTGTTCGTGGCCGAGGCGGACGAGTCCGACGGCTCGTTCCTGTTCTTCTCGCCGTCGGTCGCCGTCGTGACGAACGTCGAGGCGGACCACCTCGACCACCACGGCACGGTAGAGGCTTACACGGCTGTTTTCGACTCGTTCCTGGAGCGGATCGCGCCGGGTGGCGTGCTGGTGTCCTGTATGGACGATCCCGGTGCGGCTCGGCTGATCGCCGAGGCTCGTGCCCGCGGGATCCGGGTGCGCGAGTACGGGCGCACCGCCACGGACGCGCGGATCGTCGACTACAAGCCGTTCGAGAGCGGTGGGCTCGCGTCCGTCGAGATCGACGGTGTGGCGGTCGAGGTCCGGGTCGCGGTGCCGGGCGAGCACATGGCGTTGAACGCCGTTGCCGCGCTTTTGGCAGGCATGGAGCTGGGCGCGGACCAGGCCGGGATGCTCGAAGGCCTGGCGGCTTTCGGTGGCGTGCGGCGGCGGTTCGAGTTCAAGGGCCGTGCCGGTGGCGTGTCCGTCTACGACGACTACGCACACCACCCGACCGAGGTCGACGCACAGCTACGTGCCGCACGTCCGGTCGCGGCCGCTGGTCGTGTCGTCGTGGTGTTCCAGCCACATCTGTATTCGCGCACCCGCACGTTCGCCACCGAGTTCGCCGCCGCGTTGTCGCTGGCGGACGAGGTCGTGGTTCTGGACGTCTACGGCGCGCGTGAAGAGCCGCAGCCCGGTGTGACCGGTGCGCTGGTCGCGGACCAGGTCACGGCTTCCGTGCACTACGAGCCGTCGTTCGACCGCGTGCCCGCGCTGGTCGCCGGGCTGGTCAAGGAGGGTGACCTGGTGGTGACCATGGGTGCGGGTGACGTCACGATGCTCGGTCCCGAGATCGTCAGCGCGCTGTCATGAGCGCCCCGGTTCGTGGAAGGTCCACGCGAGTTCGCCCCGCGAACCGGAGACCGAAGAGCGCTGAGTACCGGGCGCGGCGCAGGGTGATCCTGCGCCGCCGTCTGGTTGCTCTGCTGGCATTGCTTTCCGTGGTGGGCCTCACCTACAGCGTGTTCTTCACGCCGTTGCTGGGCGTCCGCCGAGTGGACGTCCGCGGCTCCGTGGTGCTGACCGAGGACGAGATTCGCTCGACCGCGGCGATCGAACCCGGATCTCCGTTGGTGCGCCTGGACCTTAAGGGCATCCACGACCGCGTCGCCGCCCTGCCGCGCGTCGCCGCGGTCGAGGTCGAACGCCAGCTCCCCGGCACGGTCCGGTTGCTGATCACCGAACGCGTCCCGGTCGGCTCGGTGAAGCTGCCCGACGGCTTCCACCTGGTCGACGCCACCGGCAAGGACTACGCGGTCCTGCCGACGGCGGCGCCGGGCGTGCCCGAACTCGTGCTCGTCGCTCCGTCGTCCGCGGACCCGGCCACTCGCGCCGTGGTCGGGGTCGTGAACGAGCTGCCGGAAAAGCTGCGGCCCGACGTGGTCGTGTCGGCGACGTCCGGTGCGATGTGAAGGTCATGCTGACCGGGAACCGCGTGGTGAAGTGGGGCAGCTCCGACGACACTCCGCGCAAGGCGGCCGTGTTGATGGTGCTGCTGACTCGCCCAGGCCTGGTCTTCGACGTGTCTTCTCCGGACCTGGCCACGGTTTCCTAGTCGTTCGGCCTCAGCCGCGCCATCGCCACCCGCACGAACAGGCTGCCCAGCCTGCTCGTCACGAGTTCCAACACGATCGCCTCGATGACGAGCGAACGCACGGACGCGGGTGCGGGTGCCAAGACGGGCCTCCTCGTGGTGAACGACTACCGTGCTCATCGGACTGATCCGCGCGGCATTAGCCGTATTGGTCGTTGTCACCCGAAGGAAGTACTCATGGCGGACCACGTCGTGGTGGTGGGCGCCGGTCTTGCCGGACTGTCGGCCGCGTTGCACCTGCAGGGCACCGGTCGCCGGGTCACCGTGCTCGAAAAGGCTGATGTCCCAGGCGGTCGCGCCGGGACGGTCCAGGTCGGCGGGCTCACCGCGGACAGCGGGCCGACGGTGCTGACGATGCCGGAGCACCTCGACGAGGCGTTCGGGGCCGTGGGGGAGCGGCTGGCGGACTGGCTGACGCTCGACAGGGTCGATCCGGCCTACCACGCACGGTTCGCGGACGGGTCGCGCATGGCGGTGCACACCGATGCCGAGGCCATGGAGGCCGAGGTCCGCACCGTGGGCGGCGCAAGGGAAGCGGCCGGGTACCGCGAGCTGCGGCGGTGGCTGGGTGAGCTGTACGCGGTGCAGCGCGAGCACTTCATCGGGGCGAACTTCGACTCGCCGTTCGGCCTGGTGAGGCCGGAGCTCGTGACGCTGGCGAAGCTGGGTGGGTTCGGGCGGCTGGAACCTCAGCTGCGGCGGTTTCTGCGCGACGAGCGGTTGATCAGGCTGTTTTCGTTCCAGGCGTTGTACGCGGGGGTGCCGCCGCAGCAGGCCCTCGCGGCGTATGCGGTCATCGCGTACATGGACACCATCGCCGGTGTGTACTACCCGCGCGGTGGGATGCACGCGGTGCCTCAGGCTTTGAGCAGAGCGGCTGAGAAGCACGGTGCGGAGTTCCGTTATGGCGCAACGGTCACGCGGCTGGAGTGGCGTGGTGCGCGCGTGACGGCCGTGCACACGGCCGAGGAGCGCATCGAGTGTGACGCCGTGGTGCTGGCGTGTGAGCTGCCGGACGCGTATCGGTTGCTCGGAAAGAGCCCGCGGCGGCCGCTCGGGCACCGCTGGTCGCCGTCGGCGGTCGTGTTGCACGCGGCGACGAACCGCACGTGGGACCTGGGGCACCACAACATCCTGTTCGGGGCGGCGTGGCGGAGCACGTTCGACGAGATCGTCCACAAGGGACGGTTGATGGCGGACCCGTCGTTGCTCGTCACGCACGCGCAGGACGGGCTGCACTACGTGCTGGCGCCTTGCCCGAACCTGAAGACCGGGCCGATGGACTGGCGGCGGATCGGGCCGAGGTACCGCGACGAGCTCGTGCGGACGTTGGAGGCCCGTGGGCTGGACGGATTCGGTGCGGCTGTCGAGGACGAGGTGCTCGTCACGCCGGTCGACTGGGGCAACGCGGCGGGGACGCCGTTCGGGCTCGCGCACACCTTTGCGCAGACGGGACCGTTCCGGCCGCGCAACGTCGTGCACGGCGCCGAGAACGTGGCGTTGGCCGGCGCGGGGACCACACCGGGCGTCGGAGTGCCGCCGGTGCTGATCTCCGGGCGGCTCGCGGCCCAGCGGATAAATTCGGTGCGGTGATATCGGCGTTCATGCAGGCTGCGCCGCATGACACGAGATGTACCGCCCTTGGTCGCCGATGAGCGTGCGACGTACACGGCCATGCTGGACTACCTGCGTGCGACGATCGAGCTCAAGATCGACGGCCTCTCCGACGACGACGCGGTCCGCGCGGTGCTGCCGTCGAAGCTGACGACGGCGGCCGGTGTGGTCAAGCACGTGCGGTGGACCGAGCACCACTGGTTCGAGGTCGTGCTGGCCGGACGGGAGTCGCGCGCGCCCTACACGATGGAGGACCCCGACGCGGACTGGCGCGTTGAGGAAGGCGAGACGCTCGCCGGGTTCCTGGCGGACTACCGGCGGCAGTGCTCGGTGAGCCGGGAGATCCTCGCCGGTGTCGAGCTGGATGCCGAGGTGCCGTTCCGGGGTGACCGGACGGTCTCCGTGCGATGGGTGCTCGCGCACCTCATCGAGGAGACCGCCCGGCACGCCGGTCATCTGGACGTGGTCAGGGAACTGCTGGACGGAACGACCGGCGACTAGGCCGGCAGCAGCTCCCAGAGCTGCCAGGTGTAGCTCTGGCGCGGGTACAGGAACACCCACCCGGAACCCGGCGTGAGGAGCTGGTCGCCGGCGGCCTGCCGGATGCGGGCGGCGCCGGTCCTGGTCGGTTCGATCGACCACTGCTGCCGGACGTTGTCCGGTGCGCAGTCCGACACCACTTCGAGGTCCATGGGCTGAGTCTCACGGACGGCGACGCACTTGTCGTTGACGACGCTGCGGAAGGCCGTCCGGCCGTCACCGAGTTCGACTCGCTGGAACTTCTGTTCCGGCGTGTCTGCACACGGCACCGGCACGAGCCGGGTGCCGCTCGTCAGGCTGATGCAGCCGTGCTCGACGAAGTTGACCGCGCGGATGCGCACGACCTGACCTGCGGTGTCCGCAGGCGGCGGCGTCGTCCCGACGTTGCGCACCTGCCAAAGCTGCTCGTCGTGCTCCCGGAAGGACGGGTACCACGCGTCGCGCCTGCCGTCCGACCAGGTGAAACCGGTGAGGTACCTGTCGCCGTCCCCGAACTTGATGCGCACGGCGCCGGACGCGTGCGGCAGCACCGCGGCGAACTCGTCGACGCCTTGGTCGTCGCAGTAGTACGCGGCGAACATCTCGCTCAGGCACTCCCTGCTGGCGAGGTTGCGCAGCAGTTGTCTGCCCCCGTCCACCGGAATGACTTCCCAGCGCTGGCTGCTGGCGCCGCTGCACGCGACGACCACAGGGCTGGCGTGCGGCTCCTGCCCGGCTTGCAGGCATTCGCCGTACGCGACGTTCTTGATCTCGACGATGTCGTTCCCGGTCGCGGCGCTCGCGGGCGCCACCGTCACTGCCCCCAGAGCGATCGCGGCCAGCGCGACGCTCAGCATCTTCATCCCCATCTACCGACGGTAGCGAGAGATCACCGGAACATGGTGTGGAACTGACGAAGGTATGGGCGAGACGATCTCTGATTCGAGGTCCGACTACGCTTGTGGTGCACCGTGCTCGGCACCGTGCGTACTGCTTGACTGCACGACCGGGGAGTAGTAGCGCACAGTGTTGGGACCCTACGGCGTGGCTGCTGGACCGACGCACCGCCGGTGCTTACCGTCCAGCAGGAACATATGGGGTTGACATAACTTTGAACCTCGATGAGAGGTTGAGAGTTTCAATCCGGGTGCATCACCACCCAGCACCACAGCACGGACCACGATCAGGAAGGCGGATCCGATGACGCCCCCGCACAACTACCTCGCGGTGATCAAGGTCGTCGGCATCGGTGGTGGCGGCGTCAACGCCGTCAACCGCATGATCGAGGTCGGGCTCAAGGGCGTCGAGTTCATCGCGGTGAACACCGACGCACAGGCCTTGCTGATGTCTGATGCCGACGTCAAGCTCGACATCGGCCGCGAGCTCACCCGCGGTCTCGGTGCCGGCGCCAACCCCGAGGTCGGGCACAGGGCCGCCGAAGACCACCGCGAGGAGATCGAGGAGGTCCTCAAGGGGGCCGACATGGTCTTCGTGACCGCCGGCGAGGGCGGCGGCACGGGCACCGGCGGCGCGCCGGTGGTGGCCTCGATCGCCCGCAAGCTCGGCGCACTCACCATCGGCGTCGTGACGCGCCCGTTCTCGTTCGAGGGCAAGCGCCGCGCCAAGCAGGCCGAGGACGGCATCCAGGCGCTGCGCAACGAGTGCGACACGCTGATCGTCATCCCCAACGACCGGCTGCTCCAGCTGGGTGACATCGGTGTCAGCCTGATGGACGCGTTCCGGTCCGCTGACGAGGTGCTGCTGTCCGGTGTCCAGGGCATCACCGACCTGATCACGACCCCCGGTCTGATCAACCTGGACTTCGCCGACGTCAAGTCGGTCATGTCCGGCGCGGGCTCGGCGTTGATGGGCATCGGCTCGGCGCGCGGCGAGGGCAGAGCGGTTCAGGCCGCGCAGAAGGCGATCAACTCGCCGCTGCTGGAGGCCTCGATGGAGGGCGCGCACGGCGTGCTGCTCTCGATCGCCGGTGGCTCCGACCTGGGCCTTTTCGAGATCAACGAGTCTGCCTCGCTGGTCCAGGAGGCCGCGCACCCGGACGCGAACATCATCTTCGGTACGGTCATCGATGACTCTTTGGGCGACGAGGTCCGGGTCACGGTGATCGCGGCGGGTTTTGACAGTGGCGGCCCGACCCACAAGAAGCTCGAGCCAACGGCGCTGTCCTCGCCGCCTCGGACCGCTACCGGGCCCATCGCCACGGCCACGGCCGCGCCTGCGCACGTGCCTCAGGCTCAGCCGGCTCCGGTTGCTCAGCCTGTGGCCCAGCAGCAGCCTGTTGCTCCGCAGCCGGTGGCGCAGCCTGAGGCTCGGCCTGTTCATCCGCCTACCTCGGTGCCGCCGCAGCCTTCGCCTTCGCATGGGAACGGGTACGTGCCCTCGGTTCCTCGGCCGTTGTCTCAGAACGGGTCGTTGCCTTCTCGGCCGGTGCCGGTCACGGAGGACCCGGATGATGAGGTGGACGTGCCGCCGTTCATGCGGCGGTGAGGGTGGGGCTCGGCTCTGGTTGAGCTCGGCTTTGGCTGAGTTTTCCTCGGTCTGAGCCTGATGGTCTCTTGGCTTTGTGATCTTGTCGGACCCCCTGAGTAGCGTTTGGGCTCAGGGGGTTCTTGTTTTGAGGGGACGCCTGGGGGAGCTTGCGCTGGGGGCGCGTCGGTTTGGTGGGTTGTCTCCCTGGTGCGTTGGCGGCTGTCCGGTTTCGTGTCCGTAGGTGGTTGGGGTGCGTTGTCACCTTGCGGGTGCGTGCTTTTCCTGAGGGCTCTGCCCTCAGACTCCCGACACTCCCAAAAGAGCCCTCCAGCGCCGTTCGTGGGTTGATGGCACGCCTGTTGGTTTTGGCGGCTTGCGGTTGCGTTGGTGGTTGCGGCTGCGGTGTGGCTCCCCCGTCTATCGCACCAGAGGCAGCCACACCCGAGGAGGAGGGTCAAGTCGACGAAAAGCGTGTCGACTTGACCCTCCTCCTCGGGCGCGGCTAAAGCGTCGGAGCGCTAGACGGGGGAGCCACACCGCCAGAGTCGTATGGGGGCGGACTGCTCGGCTGCGCCATCGCGGAGTGCTCGGCTTCGCCATCGCGTGGGCGGACTGCTCGGCTGCGCCATCGCCGCTCGCCGTTGGTTTCGCCGGGATCCGGCGCGGGGGACTTATCCCAGGTTCTTACAGGTGGGCGGCGGCAGCGGGTTCAGCGGGCTGCACGGCCAGCCTGGCGGCGTCGTCGTGGTCGTCGTGGGTGCCGCCGGTGGGGTGGCGGGTTCGGGTTCGTCGCGGCCGGGGGTGGGGTGGTCTTCTTCGGGGTTTGTTGCTGCGTGCTCGGCGTCGAGCTGTCTGAGCTCGGCGGGGCGCTGCTGTCGGGGGTGGAGCTCTCGGGCGAGCTCGGTGGGGTGCCGGGCGTGGACGTGATCCAGCTGGACGACGGGGTCCGGCTCAGCGGTTCGTCGTCGTTCACGCCGTGGATCGCCATGCCTACCAGCACTCCGAGCAACGCGGACCCGAGCACGGCGGAACCACCCGCGGCCCACAGTGCGCGCACAGCAGTCTCCTCAATGCTCACGGTTGGAAGTCAGGCGATCACGCTCCCGGCAGATTACCGGGTAGACCGGTCGCAGGAGAACGCTCACCTGCATGCCTTATCGGCTCTTTGACGGCCCCGGTTGAGTGATCGCTGTCACTGATCTGTGATCCGGGCGAGTACCAAACTGGCCCCGGAAAGGCCTGCCACCAGCACGGTTCCGGTCAGATGCCACGTCGGAGCGTCACCCGTGCAGGTGAACACCTCGGTGAAGCGTTCCGAGGAGCAGGTTACGAACGGGACCGACGACAGGGCGATGGAGGAGGCCGCTACGCCGCCGAGCAGTGCGGAGCCGAACGTGCGCATGAGCGGGAACGCGGCGTTGGCTGTGCCTACTGCTGCGATGGCGAAGAGGAGCGGGACTGGTCTGGGGAACAGGCCCGTCAGGGCGCAGCCGATCATCAGGACTCCGAGCACGGCCTGGCCGATCCTCGCCTGTGTCGCCACGGCAGGACCCTAACAACTCCGTAAGCTCTTTTCGGGCCGGTTTGGACCAGTATTTTCGGTATGCCGCTTCGCCGATTCCTGATCCCCGTCGCTGTTGTGCTGGTCGTCGCGCTCGGGGTCGGGTTGTACCTGTTCCAGCCGTGGCGCCTGCTCACGGTCAGGGAAACGCACGACCCGCTGCTCGTGCCCGCCGCGCCGACTTCCACGTCGGCTTCCGCTCCTACTTCCACGTCGGTCTCAGCGCCTGTGGAAACGGCCAAAGAGGTCGCGACGGGCGAGTGGCGCTCTCTTGAGCATGCGACCACCGGTAAGGCGAGCCTCATCAAACTTCCCGGTGGCGGACATTCGGTCCAGTTCGCCTCGCTGGACACCAGTGATGGCCCTGACCTGTACGTTTACCTCTCGCCGCATCCGTCGAGCTCGTCGGAGAAGACCTTTGGTCAGGGATTCACCAGTCTTGGCAAGCTGAAGGGAAATCGTGGCGACCAGGTGTACGAAATTCCCTCCGGCGTGGATGTCTCCGCCATTCGGAGCGTCGTGATCTGGTGCCAGAGGTTCGCTGCGGGCTTCGCCGTAGCACCGCTGGAACAAGCCTGAAACATCGCGCCAGGCCTGCTCTCTTCGCACTATTGACTTTCCTGGTCTAGACCACATAGCGTTAACGGAACGGACACAACATCGTCCCTTGCCGATGGGCGTGCGGAAGCCCTGTTGGCGAGGAGCACGGCTCACTGGGTGGGCCCACTCCGGCGGTGACGCGGCTCCAACTCTCCCCGGAGCCGCGTCACCGCCGGCGGCGTTTTAGTGTGGTTCGTGCACACCCGGACCGTGGCGATCCACTACGTGCGCGCCGCACTGCGCGCGTGCCCGGAGCCGTCCGTGGTCCTTGCCGGCGCGGGCATTCCGGCGAGCCTTCTCGCCGACGACCGCGCCCGCGTGACACCCGCGCAGTACACGAAGTTCATCCAGACGCTCTGGGAAGTTCTCGACGACGAGTTCATGGGCTTCGGGCCTCGCCCGTCGAAACGCGGCACGTTCGCGATGATGTGCCTGCTCGCCGTCCACTGCCCGGACCTCGAATCGGCGCTGAGACGCGGCCTCGCCTTCTACTCGCTCTTCGACGAGCCGTTGCACCTGTCGCTCGACGACGGCCGTTTCTCGCTCGAGATCCCCGGCGACCCCGACCATTTCCTGACCGAGTCGCTTCTCGTGCTCTGGCACCGCTTCTCGTCGTGGCTCATCGGCCGCCGCATCCCGCTGCAGGGAGCCGAGTTCGCCTACCAGGAACCCGCTCACGCCGCCGAGTACCACCTGATCTTCGGTTGTCCGCTGACCTTCGACGCGCCCGCCACCACGATCTTGTTCGACCCGAAGTTCCTGCGCATGCCGGTCGTGCAGGACGAGGCGGCGTTGCGCAGGTTCCTGCGATACTCGCCAGCGGAGTTGTTGTCGCGGCGGGACCACGGCGCGGACACGGCAGGGCACGTGCGACGGCTGCTCGGGCGCGGTGTCCACCGGACTGGAGGCCGTGGCCGCTCAGCTGGGGGTGTCCGCGCCGACCTTGCGCAGGAGGCTCGCCGCGGAGGGGACGTCGTTCCGCGAGGTGCGGGAGCAGTTGCTGCGCGACCAGGCGGTGGCCTCGCTGGTGCGGGGCGGGGAGTCGGTGGAGGAGTTGGCGCTGCGCCTCGGGTTCTCCGAGGCGAGCGCCTTCCACCGGGCTTTCAAGCGGTGGACCGGGTCCTCGCCCGGTTCCTACCGCGCCTGACTCAGAACCTGTCGCGCTCCCGCAGCGAGGCCGGCGGGCGGAACCGCTCCCCGTACGTGTCGGCGAGGTAGTCCGCGCGCTCGACGAACGCCTGCACGCCGTAGGAGTTGATGAACTGCAACGTGCCACCGCTCCACGGCGCGAAGCCGAACCCGAAGATCGAGCCGATGTTCGCGTCCGCCACCGACGTCAGCACGCCCTCGTCCAGGCACCGCACGGTTTCCAGCGACTGCACGAACAGCAGCCGGTCCCGCACGTCCTGTTCGGAGACGCCCGCGTCGGCCTTCGCGTAACGAGTCGTCAGATCGGGCCACAGGAACTTCTTCGAACCGTCCGAGGGGTACTCGTAGAAGCCTGCGCCGCCGGACTTTCCGGTGCGTCCCAACGACACCATCTCGCGGATCAGGTCGTAGGCAGCGCTTTCCGAGACCAGCGACGGGTCGTCGGCGAGCGTCTGGTCGTGGATCTTCAGCTGCAGCGACAGCGTCACCTCGTCCGACACGGCCAGCGGTCCGACCGCCATGCCGGCCTTGCGAGCCACGTTCTCGATGAGAGCGGGAGCCACGCCCTCGGCCAGCATCGTGATCGCCTCGATCACGTACGTGCCGAAGGTACGCGAGGTGTAGAAGCCGCGCGAGTCGTTGACCACGATCGGCGTCTTCCCGATCTGCCGCACGTAGTCCAGCGCGCGCTGCAGCGTCTCCTCCGACGTCTTCTCGCCGCGGATGATCTCCACCAGCCGCATCTTCGGCACGGGCGAGAAGAAGTGCAGCCCGATGAACCGTTCCGGCGCCGACACCGCGGAAGCCAGCCCGGTGATCGGCAACGTCGAGGTGTTGGACGCGATCACCGCGTCGGGCAACGCCTGCGCTTCCGCCGCGGGCAGAACCTTGTTCTTCAGCTCGCGGTTCTCGAACACGGCCTCGATGATCAGGTCGCAGCCCTCGAGGTCGTCGTCGGAGTCCGTCGGGGTGATTCCGGAGAGGCCCTGAGCGCCCTTCTGCGCCGACTCCAGGGTCACGTCCTTCAGGACCACCTCGATGCCGGCTTTCGCTGACACCTCGGCGATTCCAGCGCCCATCATGCCCGCGCCCAGCACGCCCAGCTTGGCGACCTTGCGGCCTGAAGCGGACGCGCGGCCGTTGACCTCGTTGAGGTTGAACCAGAACGCCGTGATCATGTTCTTGGAAACCTGACCGGAGGCCAGTTCCACGAAGTAGCGGCCCTCGATCTTCAACGCCGTGTCGAAGTCGACGTAGGCACCCTCGACCGCCGTCGCCATGATCTTCTCCGGCGCCGGGTACGCGCCGTGCGACTTCTTGCTCAGCACGGCGGGCGCCGCGGCGAGAAGGCCGTAGCTGTTGGGGTCACCGAACTTCAGGTCCGGCACCCCGGCGCCCTGGACGTCCCACGGCTGCACCGGCTCCGGGTTCGCCAGGATCCACGCGCGGGCCTCGGAGATCAGCTCCTCGCGCGTCTCGACGACCTGGTGCACGATCCCGGCCTGCAGAGCGCGCTCCGGTCGCAGCTGCTTGCCCTCCATGAGCAACGGCAACGCCTTCTGCACGCCCAGCAGCCGCACCATGCGCGTGACGCCACCGCCGCCGGGCAGCAGGCCCAGCGTGGCCTCGGGCAGGCCGACGCGGATGCTGTTGTCGTTCAACACGATCCTGCGGTGCGAGGCCAGCGCGATCTCGAAGCCGCCGCCCAGCGCCGAACCGTTGATCGCCGCCACGACCGGCTTGCCGAGCTTCTCCAGGCGCCGCAGCTGGGACTTGAGCTCCTCGACGCCTTCCAGCGCCTGGGAAGCGTTCTCCGGGGTGATCGCGATCAGCACGTTCAGGTCGCCGCCGGCGAAGAACGTCTTCTTGGCGGACGTGATGATCACACCGGTGATCTCGTCGCCCTCGAGCCGGGAGACCGCCTCGCCCATGAGCTCCTGGTACTCGGTGTTCATGACGTTGGCGGAGCCGGACATGTCCATCGTCAGGGTGACGATGCCGTCCGCGTCCTTGTCGTAGTGGAAAGGCATCTCTCAGACCCTCTCGATGATCGTCGCGATACCCATGCCGCCACCCACGCACAGCGTGGCCAGGCCGCGGCGCAGGTCCCGGCGCTCCAGCTCGTCCAGCAGCGTGCCGAGGATCATGCAGCCGGTGGCGCCCAGCGGGTGGCCCAGCGCGATCGCGCCGCCGTTGACGTTGACCTTGTCCTCGGGGATGTCCATGTCCCGCAGGAACTTCAGCACGACGGACGAGAACGCCTCGTTGACCTCGAACAGGTCGATGTCCTCGACCGAGAGCCCAGCCTTGTCCAACGCCTTGCGCGCGGAGGGCGCGGGCCCGGTCAGCATGATCGTCGGCTCGGTTCCGACCACCGCGACGGAAACGATCCGGGCACGAGGTGTCAGGCCCAAAGCCTGTCCAGCCGCCGCGGACCCGATCAGCATCGCGGCGGCACCGTCGACGATCTGCGACGAGTTGCCGGGCGTATGCACGTGGTCGATGCGCTCGACGGTGGGGTAGCGGTCGATCGCGACGGTGTCATAGCCGAGGTCGCCGTGGAACTGGAAGCTCGGCTTCAACCTGCCGAGTGATTCCACGGTGGACTCGGGACGGACCGTCTCGTCTTCCTTCAGGACGACAGTGCCGTTCTGGTCGATCACCGGCACGACGGACCGCTCGAACCGGCCGTCCTTCAGCGCCTCGAAGGCACGGGCGTGCGATCGGGCGGCCCACGCGTCGACGTCCGTGCGCGAGAAGCCTTCCATCGTCGCGATCAGGTCGGCGGAAACGCCCTGCGGCACGAACGACAGGTCGAAGTTGGTCGCCGGGTCGATCGCCCACGCGCCACCGTCGGATCCCATCGGCACGCGCGACATCGACTCGACGCCGCCCGCCACCACCAGGTCCTCGAACCCGGACGCGACCTTGGCGGCGGCGAGGTTCACCGACTCCAGGCCGGACGCGCAGAACCGGTTGAGCTGCACACCGGCAGGGCGCTGGTCCCAGCCCGCGGCCAGCACCGCCGTGCGGGCGATGTCGCCGCCCTGCTCGCCGAGCGGTGACACCACGCCGAACACGACGTCGTCCACCGCGGAGGTGTCGAGGGAGTTGCGTTCGGACAGCGCGCGCAGCACACCGGCGCCAGCTCGACGGGCCTGACGCTGTGCAGCGACCCGCGCTTGCCCTTGCCGCGCGGCGTGCGCACCGCGTCGAAGATCAAGGCTTCGCTCATGACACCCACGCTAGGCCCGCTCTCTCAAGCTGGCCATGACCGTGAAGGGTGACCGATTAGCTCACCACGAACTCCATGTGCTCGGGTTCTGCCGAGTCGACGAACCCGAGACGCTTGTAGAGCCGCCGAGCAGGCACGTTGTCCTCCCAGACCCGCAGCCGCACGACCTTCCACCCGTGCTCGGCCGCCCACTCCAGCACGGCCTTGACCAGTGCTTCACCGACGCCGCGGCCGCGATGGGAGTCCCGCACCCACATCGAGTAGAGGTAGAGGCCCGCCGGGTGCGACATGGCGCCGACCAGACCGACCGGGCCGGGGTCGAGCGCGACGAGCTTCAGGCCGCCTTCGAGGCGTTCACGCCACTCGTCCTCGCCGTACTCCTGCTCGCGGGCCAGCGTCGAACCGAACTCGGCGGGGTCCGCTGCCAGCGCTTCCAGCCGGACGTCGCGCCAGAGCCGCCACTCGTCGGAGGTCACCTGGTGGATCTGCACACCGAGCAGTCTGGACGATCAAGGTGGTTTTTTCGCTCAGTTTTTCGGGTGACGGCCTGGCGCGCCGGTCATGGCGTGGATCACCTTCCGGTGGTTTCGTGGACCGCATGGCAGACCGTCGATCGCGGTGGATGGACAGCGACCTGGACCAGTTGCGCCAGCTCGCCCGCACGTTCATGGAGAAGGAGGTCACGCCGCACCAGGAACGCTTCGCCGAGCAGAAGCAGGTCGACCGCGACCTGTGGCGTCGCGCGGGTGACGTCGGGCTGCTGTGCCTGAGCATCCCCGAGGAATACGGGGGCGGCGGCGGCACGTTCGCACACGAGGCCGTGCTGCTCGAGGAGCAGGCGCGCGCCGGCGACAGCTCGTGGGGCAACAGCGTCCACAGCGGCATCGTCGCTCACTACCTCAACTCCTACGGCTCCGAGGACCAGAAGCGGCGCTGGCTGCCCAAGCTCGCGTCAGGCGAGTACGTCGGCGCGATCGCCATGACCGAACCCGGCGCCGGCTCCGACCTGCAGGGCATCCGAACGAGGGCCGTCAGGGACGGCGACGAGTACGTCATCAACGGCTCGAAGACGTTCATCACGAACGGCCTGCACGCCGACCTGGTGATCGTCGTCGCGAAGACCGACCCCGCTCAGGGCGCGCAGGGCATCTCGTTGATCGTCGCCGAGAGCAGTGGATCCGAGAACGACTTCCGGCGCGGCCGCGTGCTCGACAAGGTCGGCATGAAGGGACAGGACACCGCCGAGCTGTTCTTCGACGACGTCCGGGTGCCCGTCGCGAACCTCCTCGGCGACCAGGAGGGCCTCGGGTTCGTCCAGCTCATGCAGCAGCTGCCGCAGGAACGCCTGATCATCGGCGTCTGCTCGGTCGCGGGCATCGAGGCCGCCGTCGACGTGACGCTGAAGTACGTGAAGGAGCGCACGGCGTTCGGCAAGGAGCTGATGAAGTTCCAGAACACCAGGTTCAAGCTCGCCGAGTGCGCTACCGAGGCGGCCGTGACCAGGGCGTTCATCGACGAGTGCATCGAGAAGCACCTGCGCGGCGAGCTGGACGTGCCGACCGCGGCGATGGCGAAGTGGTGGGCCAGCGACCGGCTGGGCAAGGTCGTCGACGAGTGCGTGCAGCTCTTCGGCGGCTACGGCTACATGAACGAGTACCCGATCGCACGTGCCTGGTCCGACGCCCGCGTGCAGCGGATCTTCGGCGGCACGAACGAGATCATGAAGGAAATCATCGCGAGGTCCCTGTGACGGGGCCGCTGGCAGGACTGAAGGTCGTCGAGCTCGCCGGCCTCGCACCCGCGCCGTTCGGCTGCATGGTGCTCGCCGACCTCGGCGCGGACGTGATCCAGGTGCACAAACCGGGGAGCCGCTCGACGGTCCCCGGTGACTTCCTCGGTCGCAACCGGCGTTCGGTCGCGATCGACACCCGCAAGCCGGAGGGCGCTGAGCTGGTGTTGCGGCTGGTCGAACGCTCGGACGTGCTGGTGGAGGGCTTCCGGCCGGGCGTCACGGAGCGGCTGGGCATCGGTCCGGCGCAGTGCCTCGCCCGCAACCCGCGCCTTGTATATGGACGCATGACCGGCTGGGGGCAGGACGGGCCGCTCGCCGACCGCGCCGGCCACGACATCAACTACATCGCCGTCGCGGGTGCGCTGGACCCCGTTGGACGTGCCGGTGGGCCGCCGGTCTTCCCGTTGAACCTCCTCGGCGACTTCGGCGGGGGAGGGCTGATGCTGGCCGTCGGCGTGCTCGCCGCACTGTATGAACGTGAGCGCTCCGGGCGTGGCCAGGTGGTCGACGCGGCGATGGTCGACGGGGCGGCGCTGCTGACGACGTTCCTGCACGGCATGAAGCAGGCGGGCATGTGGCGGGGCGGGCGCGGCGAGAACATGCTCGACGGCGGAGTGCCGTTCTACGACGTCTACGAGGCCGCGGACGGGCGGTTCGTGGCCGTGGGCGCGCTGGAGGAGAAGTTCTACGCCGACCTGGTGCGCGTGCTGGGTCTCGAGGACGCGCCGTCACGCAACGACCCGGCGAACTGGCCTGAGCTGCGGGAACGCATCGCGGCGGCGGTGAAGACCCGCAAGCGTGACGAGTGGGCGGACCTCGCGAAGGACACGGACGCGTGCCTGGCGCCCGTGCTGACACCCGAAGAGGCGGCGAGGCACCCGTACAACGCGGCGCGTGCCACCTTCGTGGACGTCTCCGGCTCGCTGCACCCGGCGCCGGCTCCCCGGTTCGACCGCACCCCGACGACGGTTCCGACGCCTCCGGTTCCGGCGGGGGTGAACACCGGGGAAGTGCTTGCCGACATGGGTGTGGCGGACGCCCAGATTATGGAACTGCGGCGGTCAGGAGTAATTGGATGAATGCTCGGGTGCGCATTAATTGCGCCACGACGGCGTGACAGAGTGTGATGCCGGAGGTGCGGCATCCGGGTGAGGCCCGGTGCAACAGTGTCTGGTCCAAGCTGTGGGATGCGAGGGAGTCCGTGTTCACCTCGTGCCCAGGACATCGGCGCTGGACAGAGACCTCTTTAGCCGCCATTCGGGTGACATTCCCCGTCATGTAGGCGTGTGCCGCTGGTGGATCCTGGCACCAGTTGGGCGTGGTCGTTGTTCATCGCATGGGTGAATGAGGGACCATGACGGGTGACATGGGCGGTCCGCCGCCTCACCTGTGAGCGACATGGACGGAGAGGTACCTGTGAACCTCAAGAAGGTGCTAGTGCTGGCGGGCGTCGCGCTGGTGCTGTTCCTCCTGATCACCCAGCCCGAGCAGTCCGCTGCCGCGGTCCAGCAGGTGCTCGGCTGGCTGCGTCAGGGCGCGGAGTCGATCATCACCTTCGTCAGGAGCCTCTTCGGGACGGCGGCCCCCGTCGCCTCGTGACTCTCGGTGATGTTCGGCCATTCGCGTTGGACCGGACGGGTGGAAAGAGGCCGATCACGCACTGGTAACGGGTGTTCTGGGGATTCAGGGTCTGGCGATTGTCGGACCTACCGAATACCTTCCGCTGCAATGGCCGATCCCCGACCGAACGAGGAGGCATGGATGGTCGAGGACTCCGGGGTCCACGAGCTGTTGCAGCAGTGGGCGGCTGAACGGTCTGATGACGCAGAGATGCAGGAGGTGAACCGGATCAAGAACGCGTGGCTCGCGGAGGCTCCCCCCTCGGCGCCTGGCATCCCCGTGCAGCGGGGAGGCAACAAGGGCGGGTCGCGTGGCTTGGTCAAGGTCGACTCGGCGGATCCGGCCTACGTGGCCGCGATGCGCAAGCGGGCGCCGGAGGCACCCGAGGCACTGCTCGCCGCCGCGGCGAGCTACTGGCAGCTGGTTGGCGATGTCGCAGAGGCCGAGCAGTGGTGGGACGCGGGCATCAGCCCGTTGGACCAGCGTGCGCTCGACTACCGCGCGGCGGGCCTGACTCCTGCCGATCTCGGGAGGCGCCTGGGACCGATGACGGTTCTCCAGCACCTTCGCCGCGGTTCTGCCGCGGCCTGGTGCGTCGCACGTCTGCAGAGGCAGCGCCGGGACGGCGTGGCATAGGAAGGTGGACGGGCTCTCGGAGGCGGGAGCCCCGTACCCACCAAGTAGTCTGGAGGCCGTGCGCGGCCTCCTTACACCTCAGCGAGTGTTGATCGGGTTTGCATGCCTGGTCGCACTGATCGCCTGTTGCGGACTCGCGTACTGGCAGTGGCAGCGCTTCGAGTCCGCCAGCGGCACGTTCCAGAATCTCGGTTACGTGCTCCAGTGGCCGCTCTTCGGCCTCTTCCCCGCCTTCATGGTGTGGCGCTTTCGCCGCTTGGCGCGCCAGAACCGTGACGAGGCTCTCGCACCGGAGCCGGTTGCGCCCGCGCCCAAGCCGGTGACTACCGTTGACGCCGTCAAACCCGCGCCCGTTGAGCATTTCGACGACGAAGAAGACGCGGAGCTCGCGGCCTACAACCGCATGCTCGCGGAGCTCAACGCGCGGGACGGTCGTTGAACGAAGGCGGGCAGATGAAGGGTGCGTTGACCCGGTTCCGGGTCATGGCTTACGTGGTCGGTGTCTTCCTCCTGCTCCTGGTCGTGGCCATGGTGCTCAAGTACGCCGCGGACATGGGCCAGATGATGAAGGTCGTCGGTCCGATCCACGGCTTCCTCTACGCCATCTACCTGGTGTTTTCCGTAGACCTGGCGCTGAAGCTGCGCTGGTCGATCAAGGGCACCGCCCTCGTGCTGCTCGCCGGCACGGTCCCGTTCCTGTCGTTCTGGGCGGAGCGCAAGGTGGTCGAGAAGACTGCGCAGGGCGTGCCGCTGTGACGTTTGGCCTGCTAGCGTCTGGGGCTACCAACTGAACACGGCCGTCGATGTCGCGCGGAAGAGACCTCTCTCGAAGAGGCGCCGAAGGAGCAACTCCTCCCCGGAATCTCTCAGGCACAGATACCGCACGACGAAGGCAACTCTGGAAAGCAGGCGTTCGCGCCTCGCCCACGGTGCAAGCCGCGCTCTGCGCGGCGAAGCTCTCAGGCTCATGACAGAGGGGGAGGCTGCTCTGGAAGAGGAGTCTCCGATGGACCGTGTCATTCTGCTGTTGCCTCAGCCGGCCTCGTCCGGCTCTTCGGCGCACCCTGGAGGAGCGTTCTGATGTCCCGCCTCACGCCTCTGAACGCCGAGCACGAGCAGCTCGGCGCGATGTTCACCGACTTCGCGGGCTGGCGGATGCCGCTGCGCTACTCGAGCGAGCTCGCCGAGCACCACGCGGTGCGCACGACCGCGGGCCTGTTCGATCTCACGCACATGGGTGAGATCGTCCTGACCGGACCTCAGGCCGGCGAGGCGCTCGACCACGCCCTGGTTGGCCACATCTCCGCGCTGGCCGTCGGCAAGGCGCGCTACACGATGATCACCCAGGCCGACGGCGGCGTGATCGACGACCTGATCGTGTACCGCCTGGGCGACCAGGAGTTCATGGTCGTCGCGAACGCTTCCAACGCCGCCGTGGTCGCCGAGGCTCTCGTCGAGCGCGCTGCCGGCTTCGACACCGTCGTCACGGACAAGTCGACCGACTACGCGTTGATCGCGATCCAGGGCCCGAAGTCGGTCGAGATCCTTTCCGGTCTGACCGACACCGACCTCTCGACGGTCAAGTACTACGCCTCCTACCCGTCCACGGTGGCCGGCGTCGACGCGCTGCTGGCGCGCACCGGCTACACCGGCGAGGAGGGCTTCGAGCTCTTCGTCGCTCCTGCCGACGCATCGGCGGTCTGGGAGGCGTTGCTGTCCGCGGGACAGGCGCACGAGCTCAAGCCGTGCGGTCTCGGCTGCCGCGACACGTTGCGTCTCGAAGCCGGAATGCCCTTGTACGGCAACGAACTCACGACTTCGTTGACGCCGTACCACGCGAACCTCGGCCGCGTCGTGAAGCTCGACAAGCCGGGCGACTTCGTGGGCCGCGACGCGCTGACGAAGGTGGCGGAGTCCGGTGTGGACTCGGTCCTGGTTGGACTGAAGACCCCTGAGCGTCGCGCCCCGCGCCACGGTTACGCGGTGCTGAACGGTGACGAGGTCGTCGGCGAGGTCACCTCGGGCGCCCTGTCGCCGACCCTCGGTTACTCAGTCGCCATGGCGTACGTGTCGAAGGCCAGCTCCGAGCCGGGTACCCCACTGCTGGTGGACGTCCGCGGCAAGAAGCAGCCGGTCGAGGTCGTCGCACTTCCGTTCTACAAGCGCGCCAAGTAGGGAGTTCTTCCAGATGTCCGACCAGTTCAACGCCTCCCTCGCGGAGTACGACCCCGAGGTCGCCGAGGCCGTTGCCGCCGAGCTGGCGCGCCAGCAGGGCACCCTCGAGATGATCGCCTCGGAGAACTTCACGCCCGTGTCGGTTCTGCAGGCGCAGGGCTCTGTGCTCACGAACAAGTACGCCGAGGGCTACCCCGGCCGCCGCTACTACGGTGGCTGCGAGCACGTCGACGTCGTGGAGCGCCTGGCCATCGAGCGCATCAAGTCGCTCTTCGGCGCGGGCTTCGCGAACGTCCAGCCGCACTCGGGCGCGCAGGCCAACGCCGCGGCGATGTTCGCGCTGCTGCAGCCCGGCGACACGATCCTGGGCCTGGACCTCGCGCACGGCGGCCACCTGACGCACGGCATGCGCATCAACTTCTCCGGCAAGCTCTACAACGTCGTGCCGTACCACGTTTCCGATGGCGACGGCCGCGTGGACATGGCCGAGGTCGAGCGCCTTGCTCAGGAGCACCGCCCCAAGCTGATCGTCGCCGGCTGGTCCGCCTACCCGCGCCAGCTGGACTTCGCCGAGTTCCGCCGCATCGCGGACTCGGTCGAGGCCTACCTGATGGTCGACATGGCCCACTTCGCCGGCCTCGTGGCCGCCGGCCTGCACCCGTCGCCCGTCCCGCACGCGCACGTCACGACGACCACGACGCACAAGACCCTTGGCGGGCCTCGGGGTGGCGTGATCCTGTCGAACGAGGCGGACATCGCCAAGAAGATCAACTCGGCGGTGTTCCCCGGTCAGCAGGGTGGCCCGCTGGAGCACGTGATCGCGGCCAAGGCCGTGGCGTTCAAGCACGCCGCCTCGCCGGAGTTCGCCGACCGTCAGCGTCGCACGCTGGAAGGCGCCCGCATCCTCGCCGACCGGCTGTCGCAGCCAGACGTGTCGGCTGGTGGCGTGAAGGTCCTGACCGGTGGCACGGACGTGCACCTGGTGCTGGTCGACCTGGTCAACTCGGAGCTCGACGGCAAGCAGGCCGAGGACGTGCTGCACCAGATCGGCATCACGGTCAACCGCAACGCCGTGCCGAACGACCCGCGCCCGCCGATGGTGACGTCGGGTCTGCGCATCGGCACGCCGGCGCTGGCCACGCGCGGGTTCGGCGAGGTGGACTTCATCGAGGTCTCCGACGTCATCGCCGAGGCCCTGAAGCCGGGTGCGGCGCTCGACGAGCTGCGCTCCCGCGTCGAGGTGCTTGCAGCCAAGCACCCGCTGTACTCGACGCTCTGAGCGTGAACTGAAAGGGGCGCCACCGGAATTCCGGTGGCGCCCCTTCGTTTTGTGACCCTGGAGCGAAACGACGGGAACCCCGGCCCCTTCCCCAGGGCCGGGGTCTCACCGTGTCAGGGTGTTGTGTGTCTCAGATGGACCGTCCTAACGGGATGCTTTGGGGTTACGCCGCCGGTGCCGTGACGCCAGGGGGCAGGCACTCCACGTTGCGCTTGCCGTCGGGCTGGATCACGAACCAGGTGCCGCCGACACCCTGGCCCTTCCAGGCACCCGGCTTCGGGTCCTGCGAGTAGGCGTACAGCGCCCAGCCGTCGATGGCGACCTGCTTCTTGCCGTCCGCGCGGGTGATCAGCGAGACGAGCTTCGCGTCAATGCCCTCGACCTGCGGGACCGTGTCCGACAGCAGTGGCGGCCACGTCACGGCGCACTGGTTGTTGCAGTTCGACTTGCCTTCCGGCTTCGGCGTGTCCTTGTCGAAGCGGTACATGGTGCGGCCGTCGCCGTCTTGGACGACCAGGCCCATCTTGTCGACCGGCTTGCCGACCAGCTTCAACGAGCTGACCGGAGCGGCCGCGGGAGGCTGTGCTGCCGGGGCAGGTGTTTCCGGTGCCTGCTGCTGAACAGGGGTTTCGGGCGCCTGAGCGGGCTCCTGGAGTACCGGGGGCTGACCCACGTCGCCGTAGTCGCCGAGAACGCCCAGGTCGGTTTCGGTCTGTGCCACCGGCTTCGAGTTGTTCGTGCCACTTCCCGTGGCGCTCCAGACACCCAGACCCAGCACAACTGCCAGCCCCGCGGCGAGCCCGATGGCAATGCGGTTACGTCGGATCACACTCATGTCCTCCTTGTTCCGTCGTTCGCTCTATCGAGGCCATACGGGCGCGGTTGCGTCTCGGTTCAGAAACGAACCGAACCCGCTGCCGTCTCGAACGTCTGGCGGAGCCAGGTCACACAGGAGGTGCGGGGTGATCGTTGCTGGTCAGCTGGCAGGAATGGCCGAGCGGGTACTGGGGTTCGCCGCTGCAGATCGGAATTCGGGCGTGGAGCGGGAGCGTGGCAGGGCCGCAGGACGGCACCATGCTCGTGGTCCGGTCCCGGGACGCGGTGAGGCGGCTCGCCTGGAGCCCGAACGAGTTGGGTCCAGCGCGCGCGTACGTGAGCGGTCTTTCCCGGATCTGGCGGCTCGTTCGGCGCGGTGTGACCTGCCGGCCTCGGATCTCGGAGGTCGTGACACTTGCATTGCAACTGAAAGTGGTGGGTGAGCTGGTGACCCGATGAGCTTCCTGATCAGCTTGGTGACGGTCGTCCTGCTGCTCAGCGGCCTGTTCTTGTACGCGGACGCCCGCAAGCGCTATGACCTGATCGACTCCGCGTGGGCCCTGGTTCGCCGTGATCACGGTGGTCACGTTGCTGTTCGCGGAGGGCGAACCAACTCGGCGGTGGCTGGTGGCGGCGCTGACGGTGATCTGGGGCGTACGCCTGGGTGTGCACATCTTCGTGCGCAACGCTGGCAAGGACGAAGATCCGCGATACCAGGACATTTTGAGGCGTGCCAAGGGAAATCCGCGTCTGCGGATGTATCGCGTCTACCTGATCCAGGCCGCGCTGATGTGGATCGTGTCGCTGCCGGTGCAGGCCGCGCAGCATCTTTCGGTCCCGTTCGGGGTGCTAGATTGGGTGGGCACTGGCGTGTGGATGGTCGGCTTCGCTTTCGAGGCCGTTGGTGATTGGCAGCTCTCCCGGTTCCGGGCGGATCCGGCGAACGAGGGCGCTGTGATGGATCGCGGACTTTGGCGCTACACAAGGCATCCGAACTACTTCGGTGACGCCGTCGTGTGGTGGGGCCTGTTCCTGTTCGCGCTGCATTCGTGGCAGGCCGCGCTCACGATCATCGGTCCGGTGATCATGACGTGGCTGCTCGCGAAGGGCACCGGCAAGCCGTTGCTCGAGAAGGACATCGTGTCGCGCCGGCCTGGTTATGCCGAGTACGTGCGGCGTACCAGTGGGTTCGTTCCCCTGCCTCCGCGAAGTCGCGTGGGCTAGAGGCACGGTCCTCCGCGCACGTCCGGTGTCGCCTCCGCAACCTTCGTCGGGTCTGTATCGCGCCAGGCAGTGCACGTCACAGCACCCGTGCCGCACACGTGCGCGGGTTAGTGTTGGCGGGTGGGCAACGACATCTCCTTCCCGCGCCAACAGGCGCGCACACAGCGGTTCACCGTCGGCGCACCGAGGACCTTCGCGGTGTCGTCGGACGGGGCACGTGTCTTCTTCCTGCGTCCGGCCACGGCCACAAGCCGTGCGAACGGACTCTGGGAGCTGAACACGGCCACCGGCGTCGAAAGGCTGATCGCCGACCCGGCGACGCTGCTGACCGATCCGGAGGACCTGCCCGCGGAGGAGAAGGCACGCCGCGAGCGCACGCGTGAGTCCGGCGCGGGCATCGTCGGTTACACACTCTCGAAGGACGCTTCGGTCGCCTCGTTCGCTCTGTCCGGCCGTCTGTTCGTGGCCGACCTGACGAACGGCGCGGTCCGTGAGCTGCCCACCCAGGGTGGCGTCATCGACCCGCGCGTCGACCCGACGGGTGAGCGTGTGGCGTACGTTACGCGCGGCACGTTGCGGGTGGTCGAGCTGGACTCGGGCGAGGACACCGCCGTCGCCGTCCCGGACGGCGAGGACGTGACGTTCGGCCTGGCCGAGTTCATCGCGGCCGAGGAGATGTCGCGCTACCGCGGCTACTGGTGGGAGCCGGGCGGCAAGCGCCTCATCGCCGCGCGCGTGAACAACGCCCCGGTGCAGCGCTGGTACATCGCCGACCCGGCGAACCCCGGCACGGCGGCCACCGAGATCGCCTACCCGGCGGCGGGTACGACCAACGCCACGGTGTCGCTGCACGTGGTGTCGCTGGACGGCACCTTCGTGCCGGTGCTGCTGGAGTTCGACTACCTCAACGACGTGCACTGGTCGTCCGGTGGCGCCCCGCTGATCACCACGCAGACCCGTGACCAGCGCACGCGCCGGATCTACTCGCTGGCCCCCGACACCGGTTCTGTCACCGAGCTCGCCGTCGAGACCGACCCGACGTGGCTCGAGGTCACCGACGGCGCTCCGGCGTGGACTCCGGACGGCCGCCTCGTGCGGATCGTGGGCGAGGGCGACGAGTACGCGCTCCAGGTCGGCGACGACGTCCTGACGGCCGGCCTCCAGGTGCGCAGGGTGCTCGACATCGCCGACGACTCGATCCTGGTCTCGGCCTCGGCCGGCGACCCAACTCAGGTGCACGTCTACTCGGTCGGTGGCACCGTCGAGAAGCTGTCCACTGAGGACGGTGTGCATTCCGCGATTCGCGGCGGTGACACGGTTGTCCTCGTATCGGCCACTTTGGACAGGTTCGGCGCGCGCGTCACCATCGGCGACCACGAGATCGAGTCGTGGGCGGAGACTCCGGTGCTCAAGGCGTCCCCGCGGCTGCTGACCCTGGGCGAGCGCTCGATCCGTGCCGCGCTGCTGCTGCCGTCCGACCACGTGCCGGGCACCAAGCTGCCCGTGCTGATGGATCCGTACGGCGGCCCGCACGCGCAGCGGGTCCTGTCGTCCCAGAACTCCTTCCTGGCGTCGCAGTGGCTCGCCGACCAGGGCTTCGCGGTCATCGTCGCCGACGGACGCGGCACCCCTGGCCGCGGTCTCGCCTGGGAACGCGCGATCGCGTACGACTTCGCCGGCCCCACCTTGGAAGACCAGGTCGACGCCCTGCACGCGGCCGCGGCCGTCGAGCCCGACCTCGACCTGACCCGCGTCGCGATCCGCGGCTGGTCCTACGGCGGCTACCTGTCGGCTTTGGCCGTGCTGCGGCGCCCTGACGTCTTCCACGCGGGCATCGCCGGCGCCCCGGTCACCGACTGGCGCCTCTACGACACCCACTACACCGAGCGCTATCTCGGCCACCCCGACGACAAGCCCGAGGTCTACGACTCGAACTCGCTCATCGCCGACGCGGACAAGCTCTCCCGCCCGCTGATGATCATCCACGGCCTGGCCGACGACAACGTGGTGGCCGCGCACACCCTGCGCCTCTCCAGCGCCCTGCTCGCCGCCGGTCGCCCCCACACCGTGCTGCCGCTCTCGGGTGTTACGCACATGACCCCGCAGGAACAGGTGGCCGAGAACCTGCTCCTCCTGCAGGTCGACTTCCTCAAGCAGTCGCTGAGCTGAGATCACCCTGGCGCCAGCCCCGTTGCGGGGCTGGCCCCGGTGATTCAGGTAGGGCTCCCCGGCACGCTTCAATGCCATGGGGAGAACAGTCAAGTGGGCTACCGGTCTTGTACGTGCTCTCGGGCCTGCTGCACGTGGGCGTGTGATGGCGAATTCGCGCCCCGAGGCAGGCCCCACCCTCCCAGGGGGCAGACCGGCCAGCGTCTTCAGCTTATTCGCGAAATCGCCGTGTCAAGCCGCCACCGGCCGATCTGTGGACAACTCAGTCGGCGGCTCGGGTTGTCCACAGATCGCCGAACGGCGGCTTGACACGGTGTTTGCGCGTCTAAATTGAGGTTCTGCGGCCGTGGTGGTCAGCCCCCGGGAGGGTGGGGCCGTGCCCTCCACGCGACTCGATCATCGGGCTGGCCGCCACGCCCTGCGCCGCCATCGCCAGGAGACAGCGAAAGGGGCGCCTCCCCTGGAAACGGGAAGCGCCCCTCTCAAAATCGAACCCTCAGGCCAGCGACTGCCGTACCCGGTAGGGCGGAATGCTGTTGCCCAGCAACGCCAGGTCGTCGATCGACTCCGGCTGGTACCCGGCCGTCTTCAACCGCTCGACCATCAGCGCGGTCGGGTCCTCGACGACGTCCGCGCGGCCGAACAGGTATGCCCACTCGTGCTCGTCCGAGCCGTAGTACGCCACGGTGTCGAACACCTCGTTGAACCGCTGCCAGGAGCGGATCAGCGTGGTGTTGCGCCACATCGTCTGGCAGCCGGACTGGTTGACGACGACGCCGCCGGGACGCAGCAGGGCCTTGCACATGCGCAGGAAGTCGGCGCCGTACAAGCGGTTCTGCTGAGCCTCCTCCTCGCGCTCGTCGGGCAGGTCCACCAGCACGATGTCGTACTTCTCCGACGTCGTACGGATGTACTCGAACCCGTCGATGTACTGCACGCGGATCGGGCCGTCGCCCTTCTCGGCGAGTGCCAGCTCCTCGAGCGTGTACCCGTACGGCAGGTGCTCGGCGCATAGCTTGACGGCCTGCTCGTCGATGTCGATGTGGTCGACGACGGTCGCGCCGTGCTGAACGGCCATCTGGCACACGACACCCTCGGAGGAGCCGATGACCAACACGCGCTCGACGGTGTCGGCCAGCAGGAGCGCCGGCACCATCAGGGCCTCGTGGTAGGTCAGCTGGCTGAACTCCGTCGACTGGCGGTCGTCGTCGCAGAACAGCGACACGCCCTGGGCCGTGCGGGCGATCACCAGGTGCTGGAAGTCGGTCTTGGTGTCGACCAGCACCTCGTCCACGCGCCAGTGGCGGGTCATGCCCTCGGCGAGCGGCTCGTTGATGGTGTTCACGCGGCGTGCTCCTTGATGCCACGAGTGACGACGTCCGTGCTCACGTGAGCGGCGCCCAGGGCGTCAGCGAGTAGCTGGACGGCTAGCGCGGGCTTCGCACGAGTACCGCAGGTGAACACGTCGACGAACACCGAACCCACTTCGGGATAGGTATGGATCGACGCATGGGACTCCGACAGCAAAGCCAGCACGGTGACTCCTTGAGGTTCGAACTTCTTGGAGATCACCTCCAGCACCGTTGCGTCGGCCTGCGTGAGAACCTCACCAAGGGCGTGCCGGAGGAACTGCTCGTCGTCGAGCAGATCCGCGCTCACACCCGAGAGCTCTGCAAGTACGTGCTGTCCCGCGAACAAACCGACGGTCTCCTCGGTCTGACAGGGCGCTTCGGACATCAATCACTCCAAACTATGTGAATTACGACGGACTTAGATGCAGTACGTGGCCAACGGCGGGAAGCCGTTGAAGCACACGGACGAATAGGAGGAGGTGTAGGCGCCCGCGTGGAGGATGTCCACGTGGTCACCCGCCTGCAGGTCCAGCGGCAGGTCGTAGCGGGTGTGCTGGTAGATCACGTCGTCCGCGTCGCACGTCGGGCCGGCCAGCACGATCGGGCCGACCTCACCGCCGTCACGCGAGGTCTGCAACCTGTACGCGATCGCCTCGCCTTCGGTTTCGGCGAGTCCCTGGTAGCGGCCGATGTCGATGTAGACCCAGCGGCGTTCGTCCGAATAGGACTTCCGTGACACGAGCACGACGGACGAACGGATCATTCCGGCCTCCGCGGAGATCGCACGGCCCGGTTCGATCATCACCCGCGGACGCGCGGCGCCGAAGTGCCGCGCGATCGAAGCCTCGATGGCAGAGGCGAAATCCTCGAGCGAAGGCGTGGAAGCCTGGTACACGGCCGGAAGTCCGCCGCCCAGGTTGACAGTTGAGGTCTCGATGCCTTCCGCGCGCAGCTTGGCCGCGATCAACGCGGCATCGGCGATGCCGGAGTCCCAGCCGTCGACGGACAGCTGTTGCGAGCCCGCGTGGAAAGCGACACCCAAAGGAACGAGTCCTGAATGGTGCGCCAGCCGCAAGAGATCCGTCGCCATCTCCGGATCACAACCGAACTTGTTGCCGAACGGGTACGTGGAACCCTTGCTGTGTACAAGAATTCGCACCAGTACCGACGAACCCGGCGCGTGCTCGGCGACGAACCGCACGTCCTGCTCGCTGTCCGACACGAACAGTCGCACCCCGCGTGAGTAGGCGTACGCGATGTCCGCGGCCTTCTTGATGGGGTTGCTGTAGGAGATCGACGCCGGTGCGGCGCCGCGCGCCAGGCACAGGTCGATCTCAGCGGGCGATGCCACGTCGAAGTGCGAACCCTCGGAGACCAGGGTGCCGACCACGTCGGACTCGGGGTTCGACTTGACGGCGTAGAAGATGTCGACGGACGGCAGTGCGGCGTGAATCGCCTGGTAGCGCGCACGGATCGTCTCGAGGTCGATCACCAGACACGGTGTCGACGGGTTCTCCTGGTCCAGGAAACGCCGAATACGAGCCTCTGCCTCGTAACGCCGGTCGACGGCGAAGCTCTCGGTCATTTCCCCAGGGTTCCCCCTTCATCCGCCTCGCGGTCCGTACGCGGGCACGGCCGTCCACTCTACGGCCTGGACACCGCAAGTGCGCAATCCCGTTGGGCCGAGTGTGATTTAGCCAGCAGCGCGCAGCTCGATCATCGTGATGTCCGGAGGAGCGCCCACACGCACCGGCGGCCCCCAGAAACCCGCGCCACGACTGACGTACAGCCACGTGTCGTCCACCTTCGACAGCCCCGCGACGCTGGGTTGCTGCAACGGCACAACGAAGTTGAACGGCACCATCTGGCCACCGTGTGTATGACCGGACAACTGGAGGTCGACGCCGTGTGAAGAGGCGTCGCTGACCTGCACCGGCTGGTGGGCCAGCAGGACGACGGGGTTGTTCCGGTTCCTGCCCGCGAAAGCGCGGTCGAAGTCCGGAGCGTCGTCATACGACTTCCCCGTCACGTCGTTCACACCGACGAGCTCGATGCCGCCGGCCACCGTCAAACCCTCGTTGCGCAACGGGTTCACGCCGAGTCTGTCCAGCTCCGAGATCCACTGCTCGTGGCCGGAGAAGTACTCGTGGTTGCCAGTCACGAAGAAGCTGCCGTGCTTCGACGCCAGGTCCCGCAACGGTGCAGCGGCCTCACCCAGCTCGGCGACGCTGCCGTCGACCAGGTCACCGACGATCGCGACGAGGTCGGCCTCCTGCTCGTTGATCATCCGCACGATCCGCTCGGTGTGCGAACGCCCGAGCAGCGGGCCGAGGTGGATGTCGCTCACGACAGCGATCCGGAAGCCCGACAACGAGGTCTGGAGCTTGTCCAGCGTCACCGGCACGTTCAGCAGCTGCGGCGCGCCCAGTGCCTGCGTCATGCCGTAGCCGACCACGCTGCCCGCTGCGATGCCGGAGCCGATCGCGACCGACCGAGAGATGAACAGCCGCCGTGACGGATCCGGCACGACCTCGACGGGCTCGACCGGCTCGGTGCCGGCGCCGACGGCCACCGGTGCGAGTGTCGCTCGCTTCAGCAGGATCCGGCGCGGGATCTCCGCGATGCCGAGCGCGATCGCCAGGTAGAACAGCACGGCGAGCCACACGAACCCGGGCCAGGCGAAGAACTTCCCGTACTCCGGCGGCACCCTGCGCGTCACGACCAGCGCGCTCATCAGCATCACGAACGCCCCGATGACGGCCACCGTGCCGATGCGGCGTCCAAGTGTGCGCGGGCGTGTGGTGTCCACGACCAGCCGGCGCCACAGGTACAGATGGCCCAGCGCGACCGGAACTCCGAGGAGCAACAGGAAAATCACGACATCAGTATGCTTTTCGGCCCGGCGGGCGTGGTCGGTGGAGGGGCCTACGCCGCCGCACTCCACACCACCTGCTCACGTTCGGCACGCGATCCGTCACAGTCGGTGGCACTCTGGATTCATCGTCAGGTTCATGCAACCCGCCAGGCCCGAGGTGGCGTGACTAACCCGGCACCGCAGAAGGGGGAGACCTGATGAGTGATCGGGACGCCGCGTTCCAGGAGTACTTCGCGGCCCGTTCCGACGTCATGCGCGGCACGGCATATCTGCTGTGCGGTGACTGGCATCGCGCGGAAGACCTCGTGCAACAAGCGTTCACGAAGCTGTATCTGGCCTGGCGCCGGATTCAGCGGCACGAGGCACTGGACGCCTACACCAGGCAGATCCTGGTGAGGACGTTCCTGTCCGAGCGGCGGCGCGGGTGGTTCCGGTTCGAGTCGGCGAGTGAGGACATCGCCGACGCGGCCGCTCCGCCAGGGATCTACCCGGAGGAACGGATGGTGCTGTTGGAGGCTCTGGCGAAGGTGCCTCCGAAGCAGCGTGCGTGCCTCGTCCTGCGGTACTGGGAGGACATGTCCGTCGAGCAGACGGCCGTTGTTCTCAAGTGTTCGGAAGGAACGGTCAAGAGTCAGGCCGCGCGGGGGCTGCAGACGCTGCGCGGTCTGCTCTCACAGCAGGAGAGGGTTCGATGAACGAACAGGACCTCAAAAGGGCTTTCGAGGACGTTGTGGTGGCGAGCAGCCCGCCCCCGGCCATGGACCCCGGACGGGCACTCGACGTGGCGCGCAAGGCCAGGTCGAAGCGTCGGTCGTCGGCCGTCGGTGCTCTGGTCGCGGTGCTCGTGGTCGGTGTCGGCCTCGGGTCGGCGTTCGCGCTCAACCCGCAGGGCGCGAAGGAGTACATGATGGGAGCCGGGCCGAGCAGCAGCAGTTCCTGGGCGGGCCAGTGGCCGGACGGGCAGACCGACCGCACGGCCAAGAACGGTCCCCAGGCGGACCGGGCGCAGAAGCTGCTCGACGAGCTCAAGGGCGTGGTGCCGGCCGGGTACGAGGCACCGCAGCTCAAATACAAGGACTCCAAGGGCTACAGCGGTGACATGCAGCGCACCCAGGGGCAGGTGTCGTCCAACAGGGGCGACGAGGTCGAGGTCTGGGAGTACATGGCCCAGACACCGGTGCGCAAGGACGACAAGGTGGGCTGGCTGCTCGCCCAGGTGTCCACGCCCAACCCCGCACTCCCGGACGACCCGTGCGCACTGGCGAAGACGTTCTGGGGCATGGGTGGCGAGTGCAAGGTGTACGACGTCAAGGGCCTCAAGGTCGGCGTCGTGCAGAGCAATCCGAGCGGTCGCGACCAGTTCGACAAGTGGGCGAGCTACAAGGCCCAGGACGGTTCGATCGTGACGATCGCGCAGGACGACAAGTACGCGGGCAGTGGCTACCCGGCGCTCGACGGGCCGCTCTTCACCGAGGACAAGCTGGCCGAGCTGGCGACGGATCCCCGGTTCCGCGTCGGCGGCTGAGTTAGCGCGTTGTTCGGAGGGCGGTCACGTTTGTGGCCGCCCTCTCTCGTTGCTCTGTTCGGGTGTTTTGGCAGGTAGAGTGCTGTCCTGCAATGCGAACCCTGCTCATCGACAACTACGACTCGTTCACGTTCAACCTCTTCCAGCACCTCGCTGAAGTGAACGGAGTCGAGCCCGTGGTCGTCCACAACGACGACCCGCGCTTTCGGCTTGCCTCGTTGCGGTCGTTCGACAACGTGGTGATCTCGCCCGGCCCCGGCCGGCCGGGCAACCCCGCCGACTTCGGCATCTGCCGCGCGGTGATCGACCACGCCGAGATTCCGTTGCTGGGCGTGTGTCTCGGCCATCAGGGACTGTGCCAGTCCTACGGCGCGGTCGTGGGGCCCGCGCCCGTGCCGCGCCATGGGATCGTTTCCCCGGTTACACACACGGGCGTCGATGTGTTCGCTGGGCTGCCGTCGCCATTGGACGTCGTGCGGTACCACTCGTTGGCTGTCACGGAGTTGCCTTCGTCTTTGGAAGCCATCGCGTGGAGTGATGACTCTGTGCTGATGGGTGTGCGCGCTCTCGACAGGCCGGCGTGGGGTGTGCAGTTCCACCCCGAGTCCATCTGCACCGACTTCGGACGCGAGATGCTCGCCAACTTCAGCGCGCTGACCCCGACGCGAACGGCCGCGGTGCCGGAGCCGGTGGTGGTTCGGCCAGAGCCTCAGAAGCGCCCTGTGCACGTGCGGAGGCTCGCCGTAGTCGCTGGTGCCGAAGAAACGTTCGCGGCGCTGTACGGGGCCTCTGAGACCGCGTTCTGGCTGGACAGCGGGACCGGCGGGCGGTTCTCGTTCATGGGGGACGCTTCGGGGCCCCTGGCACGCGTTGCGCAGTACTCCGTGCAGCACCAGATGCTCACGCTCGACGGCTCGAGCCTGTCCTGTCCCTCGTTCTTCTCGTGGCTGGACGAGGACCTTTCGTCGTGGGGCGTCGAGCAGCCCGACGTGCCGTTCGACTTCGCGCTCGGGTGGGTGGGGTACCTCGGCTACGAGCTGAAAGCGGAGTGCGGCGGCGACTTCGCACACCGCGCGGAACAGCCAGACGCGTCGTTCGTCTTCACGGACCGTGCCGTGGTCATCGATCACGTTGATGATTGCGTCTATTTGCTGTCGCTGACCGACGACTCCTGGTTCGACGACGTTTCCGCCGTTCTGACGCATCTGACGCCTTTGGGCGAACCTGCGCGTCCGGTCGTGTCGGACGTGACGTTGCGGCATCCGCGCTCGCACTACCTGAAGCTGATCAGCGCGTGCCAGGAAGCGATCACGGCGGGGGAGACGTACGAGGCGTGCTTGACGAACATGATGTCGTGGCGTGCCTCGCTCGACCCGTGGGGCACTTATCGGCTGCTTCGCGCCGCTAATCCCGTTCCGTTCGGGGCGTTGCTGCGTTTCGGTGACCTGTCCGTGCTCAGCACGTCACCCGAACGATTTATCCGGTCGACCGAGATGGCGTCGTGGAGTCTTCGCCGATCAAGGGCACACGCCCCCGAGGTGTTGATGCGCAGGACGACGAGATGCTGCGCACAACGTTGGCCCGTTCGGTCAAGGACCGGGCGGAGAACCTGATGATCGTGGACCTCGTCCGCAACGATCTCGGCACCTGCGCGGAAGTGGGTTCGGTCGAGGTGACGCGGTTGTTCGACGTCGAGACCTACGCGACCGTACACCAATTGGTGAGCACCGTGCGGGCCAGACTTCGGCCGGACAGTTCTGCTGTCCGATGTGTTCGAGCCGCGTTTCCCGGTGGATCCATGACCGGTGCACCGAAGATCCGGACCATGCAGATCCTTGATGGGTTGGAAGCCGGTCCACGTGGGGTGTACTCGGGAGCGCTCGGTTACTTCTCGCTCAACGGAGCAGCCGACTTCAGCATCGTCATCCGAACGCTGGTCGCGAACGGCGACCGGGTCAGTTTCGGTGTCGGCGGAGCTGTCATCTCGCTGTCCGACCCTGACGAGGAATTCGAGGAGACAGCGGTCAAGGCCACTGCGGTGTTACGCCTGTTCGGAGCGGACTTTCCCGGTCGTTGATCCCACGTTCCGGGGATAGACACGAGTGTGAACGAACAAGACCGTGTTTGATCCTTGGCGAGGTTGATCCTTGGTTAACACGTCGGCCGGTGGTCCGGCCGACGTGTGGAAACCTCGCGTGTTTTAGCAGGTCAGGAGGCGTGTGCTTCCTGGAACTGCACGACCAGGTTCTGCGGAATGCGACCGCGGTCCGAGATCTGGTGCCCCTGTGCACGAGCCCAGTCGCGAATGCGCTGTGCCTCAGCCTTGTCGGTGGCCTTCACCGTGGACTTGCCGGTGCCCTTGCGCTGCTTGCGGCCACCCGCACGACGAGCCTTCGCGACGAAGTCCGCCAGCGACTCGCGAAGCCGCTCCGCATTTCCCTTCGACAGGTCGATGGCGTACTCGACACCGTCAAGTGCGAAGGTCACGGTCTCGTCGGCTTCTCCGCCGTCGAGGTCGTCGATGAGTTGGACGACGGTCTGCTGTGCCACTGTTCCTCCGTTGGGTACTCACATAGCACGCGGATCCTCGACGTAACCACGTGCTCCGACAACACCATAGTCCACAAGAGGAAAAACGGCGAACCTTTCGCCGCTAAAATGTGACCCCAACCGCCCGGTCGGGTCATTTACCCGCTGAAACCGCACGGGTGTTATGGGTCCAAAATGTGCAGCTAGTCGTCTCACTTCGACCCGTTGCTGGGCTTGCTGGCCCCTTCCCCATTCCCGCTGACGGAGCAGCGTCGCACATAACGCACCCCCATCCGGTGCAGGTATCCTCGACATACCCGCCAGGGGTAGGGAAGGTCAGGAGCCGATGCACGGGTACACCGCGGACAAGGACGCATACCTCAAGCGACTGCGCCGCATCGAGGGACAGATCCGCGGCCTCCAGCGCATGGTCGAGAACGACGAATACTGCATCGACGTCCTCACTCAGATCTCCGCGGCCACGAAGGCCCTTCAGGCGGTGTCGCTGGGACTGCTCGACGAGCACCTGAAGCATTGTGTGGCCCAGGCAGCGGCAGAAGGAGGCCCGGTGGCAGAGGAGAAGCTGGCGGAGGCGTCGGCGGCCATCGGCCGTTTGGTGAAGTCCTGAGGGTCCCCGCGCGTAACTCGGTGGCGAGATCCGCTAGAGTTCAACGCGCTACGCCCCCGTAGCCCAATCGGCAGAGGCAGCGGACTCAAAATCCGTCCAGTGTGCGTTCGAGTCGCACCGGGGGCATCGAAGGTCGAAGGGCGAGGTGTGTCCGCAAAAAGCGCGGACCGCCTCGCCCTTCGAGTGTTTTCTGGGGGCCGAGCCCCCAGACCCCAGCCGGGGTGCTGCGCCCCCGGACCCCCGCTTCGGGTCTTCGCTTCGCTCGACCCGCCCCCGGACCCCGCTTCGGGTCTTCGCTTCGCTCGACCCGCCCGCGGCGTTGGTCTTCGCTTCGCTTGACCCGTCGGTGGTTTGAGGGCCTGGAATCCACATTGGAATCGTGGGCTTGTTGTTGCCTGGTGGGGTGTTGGGTGCGAGGCTGCCTGGGATTGACGTTCTGCGTGTTGTCGGGGGCACGCGCGGATCTTGGGGGCTTCGTCTTGGCAGCTCGTTTGGGCTGCGTGTGGTGGCGGCGTTGTCGCTGTTGCAGGGGGTTCATGCTTCGGCTGCTGTTGCTGCGCCGGATGCGCCTTCGTATTCGTTGTTCTTGAGCAGTTCGCCCCATACGGGCGAAGGTGCTTGAGACCGGCCAGGGGTTCACGGTGTCAGCACGGGTTCGTCTCACCGACGACACGGTGAACCGCACGGTGGTGAGCCAGGAGGGGTCGGTCGAGTCGGCGTTCCGGCTCGGTTATGACGCGGCGGTGAACCCGTCGAAGTGGTGGCGGGCAAAGGCAAACGCGGTCGCGAACAAGTGGATCCACCTCGTGGCCACCTACAACGCGAGCGCGCACACTCAGGCTGACGGTCGGCTATCAGGACAGCGCCGACACGCAGAAGGACGCCACCGCCTGCGTGGTCGGCTGGAGCTTCACCGGTGTGCTGTCGATCGGTCGCGGCAGCACGGGTGAGTCCTTCAACGGCAACATCGACTACCTGTTCGAGGCGAGCGTCCCGCAGGACGCCGCAGCACAGCTCACGTTCAACGGAAGGCAGGTGGCCTGACGTGAACAGAAGACTGAGATCGCTGTGCCTCGCCGCGGCCACGCTCGCGACGACGATCACCGCGATCACCGCCGGGGCGGGCACCGCCGCCGCGGTGGCGCCGACGTGCAAGCCGGTCGCCAACATCTTCACGATGCAGGCGGACGGCGACCTGTGGAACTACCAGCACTCGGGCCCGGCCACCGGGTCGTTCAGCTGGGCAGGCGCCAAGCAGGTCGGCTGGGGGTGGGGTGGCAAGACGTTCGCGGGACCGAACGGCTGGCTGTTCAACATCACCACGGGTGGTGAGCTGCGCAGGCTGCGGTACAACGGCAGCGGCTGGGACACGTTCCCAGGCGGTGGCCAGTACGAGACCTTCGGGTGGGGCTGGCAGAAGTTCACCGAGACGGCCAACCGCAGCAAGATCACCGTGGACGCCGACGGTTCCTTCTACACGCTTGAGGGCGACCAACTGCGGTGGTGGCACTACGAGCAGGACGCGCGTCGGTGGGCGCCGGGCAGCGGCCGCGTGCTCGACGTGGGCTGGAGCCGGTTCGACGTGATCGCCGCGAGTGGCAGCGGTGGCCTGCAGGCACGGGACAGCTCCGGCACCCTGCACCGGTTCCGCTACCACCGCGACACCGAGCGGTTCGTCGCCTACGACCTGAACCCGTCGACCAAGTGGGCGGGCCAGACCAAGTTTTTCTCCGCGGGTGGCGACGTCTACTACGCGGTGCGGTCCGACACCGGACAGCTTCTGTGGAACCGGTACGACGAGTACTTCGAGTTCGGTGACTGGCAGACGTCCGGCGGCACGGTGATCGGTTCCGACTGGGGCACCGACGTCGACATCACGGCCACCACGAACGATTGCGTGGCGCACGGCCTCAAGGCACCGGCCCCAGTGGGCGGCTGGAGCAGCAGCGTCAGCCCGCCCGCGATCGTCACGCCCGCGTCGGGCGGCACGCATCTGGTGGACGTCAACAACGACAAGGAAGTCGTCGACACCTACTCGACCGGGTCAAGCTGGACCACCCGCGTCGTCGGCGGCCGGTACGGCGGTGTTTCGTCGCCGGTGTTCGACGACGACGCCGGTACCGCGGTCGTTGGCGTCACCGAGTACGAGACGGGAGACGCCAAGCTCCTCACGCTGAGGAACGGCCAGTGGGAGGCGCCGCTGTCCCTCAAGGGCAGGCTGGCGTCGACGCCGGCGGTCGTGCGCAGGTCCGACGGCACCATCGCGGTGTACGGCACGGGCCAGTACAACGATTCGGCGCGGCGCGGCACGGGTCTCGTCCGCGAGCAGTTGCCCAGCGGCGAGTTCGTCGCGTGGCGACCGTTCGGCGACGTCCACACGAACTACGTCGGCACGCCGTCGGTGATCAGCCGGGGCGACGAGACGACGATCGTCGTCGCCATCGAGCGCTCGAAGGAGTGGTTCCGGCACACGCCGCGCACCACCCCCGTGCGCAAGGGCACGCTGAACAGCGACGCCACCCAGGTCACGTTGACCGGTGACGGGCAGGACGGCATCCTCGCCGTGGGTCTCCACTTCGTGAACGAGAAGTGGCAGGTCGGTCTGCTCCGCGAGAAGGCGGACCGCTCGGGGTTCGAGAACACCTGGGAGCTCGTCGGCGGCCCGATTCCCGGAACGGTCGACAGCAACCTGGCCGGCGCCCAGGTGCTGCCGAACGGTTCGGTGGCCGTGACGGTGCTGGGTGACAACCGTCGGCCACTGGTGACGACCTCGACGGCCGCGGGCGGCCGGGAGTTCCACGCGTGGAAGAGGATCGTGCCGGACGGCTACCCGCACACCTTCTACAACCCGCCGAGCCTCGGACTGACGCGGTCGGGTGACGTCGCGATCGCCGCGAAGAGCGACGACAACTTCCACCACCTGTGGAGGGCGTCGGTGTCCGGTGATCCGGCGACGCCGCTGCAGTTCACCGGTGGCAAGATCGGCTGACCTGAGGCACGACAACGCCCCGGCACCTCGACGAGGTGCCGGGGCGTTGTCGTCGGAGTGCCCGGAACGGTCGTTTTCGCCGGTTCCCCATTGACAGTCGATACTGGTTTACACCAGTATCGAACACGTCGGTTGACCAGGGGGAGTGGGCATGGCGGGGGTACATCTGCGTGTAGACAACCGGTTGATCCACGGACAGGTGACGGTCGCGTGGACGGGAGGTCTCGGCGTGCGGCGACTGGTCGTCTGCAACGACGAGGTTGCCGGTGACGATCTGCAGCGGATGTTGCTTCCGCAGGCGGCGAGGGGGCTGCCGACCGAAGTGCTCACGGTCGCCGAGGTGGTGGAACGCGTCTGGGGAGAGGACGTGATGCTCATCGCGAAGCATCCGGCCGACGCGTTCCGGCTCGTCGAGGGCGGGGTGCGGCCGAAGGTGGTGAACGTCGGGAACGTCGCACCCCGCGCCGGCTCGAGCTACACCATGGTCACCAGGTCGATCGCGGTGACCACGGAGGACGCGGTGGGCTACCGCCGGATCGCGGCGGCGGGGATTCCTGTTGTCGCGCAGCAGATGCCGCGGGACAAAGCGGCTGACTTCACCGCACTGCTAGACCGGAAAGGACTGTAGGCGCTGATGATCGTGGCACTGGCATTGACGCTGTGGGCGGTCATCTGCACCTACGACGTGCTGGGGCCGTTCCTGCTGTTCGCGGGACGCCCTCTGGTGGCGGGCTCAGTGGCCGGTCTCATCACCGGTGACCCGTTGCTCGGCATGGCGATCGGCGCGACGCTGGAACTGGTTGCATTGGGGGTCTACCAGTACGGCGGCGCGACGATTCCGGATTACCAGACCGGAGCCATCGTCGGCACCGCGCTCGCGGGGAGTGCGGCCGGACCACTGAGCGCGCAGGTGGCGGTCGGTATCGCGGTGGCGCTGCCCGCGGCGATCCTGCTGTCCACTTTGGACCCGGTCGGCAAGATGATCACAACGGGCCTCGTGCACCGCGCCGACCACTACGCGGCCTCGGGCAACGCACGTGGTCTGGCCAGGATTCACTGGCTCGGTCTCGTGCCGTGGTGCGGGGTCCGGGCGATTCCCACGTTCCTGGCCGCCCTGACCGCTTCCAGCGGTGTCGTCGAGAGACTCACCAGGGAGATTCCGGCCGGGTTCGTGAACGGCATGACGCTCGCCGGGGCACTGCTGCCCGCGGTGGGGTTCGCGTTGCTGCTGTCCATGATGCAGCTGTCGAAGTACTGGTACCTGTTGCTCATCGGGTTCGTGGCGTTCGCGTACATGGACGTTCCGGTGCTGGGCATCGCGTTGCTGGGCGTCGCGATCGCGTTCCTGGTCGTCGGCCGCGCCGAGCGGCCGGAGCCGGAGCCGGGGCCTGCCGAACCGTCCGATGTGGACAGAAGGCTGACGGACCAGGACCTCAGGAGGTCGTTCCGCCGGTACTTCTGGTCCAGCCAGGTGTCGTGGAACTACGAGCGGATGCAGGGGCTCGGTTTCGCGTACGCCATGGAACCCGCGTTGCGCAGGCTGTACCCGGACGACCGGGAGTACGCGCTCGGTCTGCAGCGGCACATGCAGTTCTTCAACACCTCGGTGCTGGTGGGCGGGCCGTTGATCCTCGGGTCGGCGATCGCGATGGAGGAGGCGCGGTCGCCCGAGTCCGCCGAGGGCACCAAGGTCGCGTTGATGGGACCGCTCGCCGGTATCGGCGACACCCTCGTCTTCGCGCTGTACAACAGCATCATCTTCACCATCGGCGCGTCGCTCGCCTTGCAGGGCAACTGGTTCGGGCCTGCTTTCACCATGGTCATGGTGCTGGTGCCGTACGCACTGGTGCGCCGCTGGCAGTTCCGCTTCGCCTACCGCGAGGGCAAGAGGCTGGCCGCCCGCTTCGCCATCGGTGCGCTGGACCGCCTCTCGCAGGGCGCGACCGTGCTCGGGTTCGTCGTGCTCGGCGGGTTCATCCCGTCGATCGTCAAGGTCGTCACCACGCTGACCTATCGGCAGACGACCACTGTCGACGGCCGGGAGGTCACCCAGACCGTGCCGATCCAGGAGCGGCTCGACGACCTGCTGCCGCACCTGCTTCCCGTGCTCGTCACCGCGGGGGCGTACCTGCTGCTGACCAAGGCGAGGCTGAAGCCCGTGCTGGTCATCGGCGATCGTCGTCGTGGGTGGGCGTTGACGCTGGGCTGGCTCCGGCTGGTTCGCGCCTCCCGCACCCAAGAGTTAGGAACCGTCGATGACCGATCCCCGTCGTCCTGGCCGGGCACGGCGCGCTGCCGTCCGGCATCGCCGACGCGG
>NZ_VSRL01000579.1 GCF_012184385.1 Lentzea indica | reverse complement strand
CCAGCAGCACGGCCGCGCGGTGCCTCAGGTCGGCGACCTCGGCGGGGTCCAGCACGCCGAGGACTCCCGCGCGATACCACTCTCGGACGTGGTCGGCAGTCCTTCGCCGAGCAGATGTTCCTTCCGCAGCAGGGAGATCCCGTTCTCGGCGACACGCGCGGACACTCCGGCGAGCGGCCCGGCGAGTTCCTCGGAGCCCACGACGACGAGCGCGGTGGCGATCGCGCGCAGGTGTTCCGGCTGGTCGCGCAGCCGTCGTGCCGCGACGAGCTCTACGGACTCCTGCCGCAGAGCGCGAGCGGCCTGGATGTCCTTGAGCACGGTCATGAGGTGCCGGGGAACACCACCGGACAACCGCAGGCAGAGGCTGACGAACACGGCATCCGGCTGGAAGTGCAGGGTCGTGGAGATCATGTCGGCGACCTGCGGTGCCGTCAGCGGTGGCAGGTCGACGACGTGCGCGCGGGCCAGTTCGGCGTCGAGCGGCGAGTTCTGGGACAGCACCAGGCTGATCGGCTCGTCACCGAGCCTGCGCAGCACGAAGTCCGCCCACCGCACGGTCGCGTCGTCACACGCGTCGAGGTCGTCGAGCACCAGGCACACGGGCGTTCGTTGCGCCAGCGTCACGACATCGCGCCACATGCCCCGGTACACGCGGTAGAGGGCGTCAGCGGACGGGTCGGTCAGCTCCGGTACTCCGACACCGGCCTGGACCAGCAGCCGGCGGGCGACGGCGAGCGGCAGGCGTTCGCCACGCCCTACCGCGGACAGAACCGTGGTGCCGGCGCGGGACTCGGTGGCGGCGGCCAGGCGCAGCACGGCGGACTTGCCGGAGCCTCGGGCACCGCGCACGAG
>NZ_VSRL01000578.1 GCF_012184385.1 Lentzea indica | reverse complement strand
CCCGGTGGCACGCCCGCCAACGCGGCGAAACTGCTCGCGGCACGCCGGGGCGGGATCCGGATCGTGACGGGTCTCAACCTGCCGATGCTGCTGGAGGTCTTGGTGCGCGGCGGTGACCTGGACGAGCTGGCCGAGCTGGCGCAGTCGGCCGGCCGTGGTGGGGTCCTGACCGAACCGGTGCTGACTCGATGACGCTTCTGCTCGCGGCCGGGCGCACGGTGATCACACCGGGACCCGGCCATCCGATGGGCGGCTACCTGGCCAGGGAGGGTGTCGCCACCGGCGTGCACGACGACCTGGAGGCGACGCTGGTCTGGTTGTCCTCGGAGGATGACCCTGGCGTGGTCTGGCTGGCGCTCGACGCCCTGGCCACCGACTTCTCGCTCACCCACGCGCTGGCGGCAGCTGTCGCCGCGGAGACGGGTGTTCCCGCCGATCGCGTGCTGGTGTGCGCTTCGCACACCCATTCCGGGCCGGACGGGTGGACGGGGTCGATCCACCCCGGGATGCCCGCGGAGCGGGAACCCGAGTTGGTTCGGCGGCTGATCGACCAGGTCAGGGAGGCAGCACGGCAGCTCCATCCACATCGGACACCGGTCGGTGCTCGCTGGCACGCGGGCGCGGCCGCGCGGGTCGGTGCCAACCGTCACCGGCTCGACGGGCCGCACGACGAAACAGTGGGCGTGCTGACGTTGCACCACTTGGACGGCACTGCGGCGGCCTTGCTCTTCGACTACGCCAGTCACCCGACCGTCCTTGGCGCCGACAACCTCGCGTGGTCGGCGGACTGGCCGGGCGTCACCCGCAGGAACCTGGCCGAGGTCGCCCCGGTGGCCGCGTTCCTGCAGGGTGCGGCGGGCGACGCC
>NZ_VSRL01000577.1 GCF_012184385.1 Lentzea indica | reverse complement strand
CTTTTCCATCCTGATCTTGCAGGTGGGGTGGGCTCAGGCATGGGTGAAGCCCTTGGTAGACAGGTCGTCAACCACGATCAACAAGTCTGACCAAGGGCTTCACATGCTGTTGTATCCATCCGCGATGACGTTGTCCAATCGCACCCTGGACTACGTCGCCCGGCTGATCCGCCGCCACCGCAGCAGCATCGGGTCCCGCTGGCGTCGCCTGCCCAGCAACCGCCAGGCCCTGCTGGTACTGGCGCACTTACGCAACGGCGACACCTAACCAGCGACTCGCCACCGGGTTCGGCATCGGCCTGGCCACCGCCTACCGCTACATCCGCGAAACCACCGACCTGCTCGCCGCACGAGCACCCAGCCCCGGCCGCGCCGTCACCCGGCTCGCCGGGTCCTTCTCCAACTACGCACTGCTGGACGGCACCGTCATCCGCATCGACCGCTGCGGTGACCGCGAGCGCCTGAAAACCTGCTACAGCGTCAAACCCGCCACCACGGCATCACCGTGCAGGTCCTCACCGACCCCTACGGCCGGCTCGCCTGGGTCTCCGACGGACTACCCGGCTCGGTCTACGACCTGACCGCCGCCCGCACTCACGGCATCCTCGACACCTGCCGCGACGCAGGACTGCAGCTCGTCGCCGACCGCGGCTACATCGGCGCCGGCGAGGGCGTCCACCTGCCCTACCGCCGCTACAAAAACGAGTTCACCCCAGGCAGACGCGCCGCCAACCGCGCCCACTCCGCCCTCCGCTGCCTGGTCGAACGCGGCATCGCCACCCTCAAGAACTGGCGCGTCCTCACCCGAGTCCGCGCCAGCCCCGAACGGGTCACCCACTACGCCCGCGCCATCCTCACCCTCGAACAAC
>NZ_VSRL01000576.1 GCF_012184385.1 Lentzea indica | reverse complement strand
GGGCGTCGACCATGCGGGTGAGCCAGGCGGGCCGCCGCGGCGGCGGCCAGAAGATCGCCGTCGCGGTGGACCACCACCTGCGAGTTGCTCACGAACCCGCCTTCGCCTTGGACTTCTTCGCCCCGGACGCCGCCTTGCCGTTGGCCGACTCCGCGGCTTCCGAGGGAGCTTCCTCAGCGGGCTTGGCGGCCCGGCCCCGAGCGACCTTCGACAGGGACTTCAACGCGGCGGCGTAGACCTCGTCCGGGTCGAGACGGCGCAGTTCCTCTGCGAGGCAGTCGCGCACGGCACGACGCTGCAGCGCGACCCGCCGGGACGGCTGACCCGGCTGGGACAGGGTGCCGACCTTGCCGTCTGGACGGTGCAGGTCCACGTCACCGGACGCGCGGCCCAGCCGGACCTGCACGATGCCCTCGCCCGAGGTCGCCTTGAAACGCTTGGCGGGCACCTTCAAACGATCGGTGAGCCACGCGGCCAGCAGGTCGGTGGACGGCGAGTCGGCCTCGCCGGTCACCTCGGCTTCCAGGATCTTGTCGTACGGCGGCAGGTCCAGAGACGCGGCGAGCATGGCGCGCCACAACGTCAGACGCGTCCACGCCAGGTCCGTGTCGCCCGGCGCGTAGTGCGCCTTGCGCGACTCGAGGGCCTTGATCGGGTTCTTCTCCGCGGCCGCGTCGGTGATGCGGCGCTGCGCGAGCTGGCCGATCGGGTCCTTCGACGGGGAGATCGGCGCGTCGAACGGCCACCACGCCACGACCGGGGTGTCCGGCAGCAGCAGCGGCATCACGCAGGACGCGCCCTCCTTGGCGAGCTCGCCGTACAGGCGCAGAACCACGACCTCGGACGCACCCGCGTCGCCACCGACGCGGATCTGCGCG
>NZ_VSRL01000575.1 GCF_012184385.1 Lentzea indica | reverse complement strand
TGAGCCTTTTCCATCCTCATGATCGAGTCTGTTGTTCGAGGACGTGGATGGCGCGGGCGTAGTGGGTGACCTGTTCGGGGCTGGCGCGGACTCGGGTGAGGACGCGCCAGTTCTTGAGGGTGGCCATGGCGCGTTCGACGCGGCAGCGGATGGCGGCGTGGGCGTTGTTGGCGGCCTTGTAGGACGGTCCGAGTTCTTTCTTCCAGAACCGGTATGGGGTGATGGTGCCGTCGCCGGCGCCGATGTAGCCGCGGTCGGCCAGCAGGGTCAGGCCCGCGTCGCGGCAGGTGTCCAGGACGCCGTGGTGGCGGGCGGCGGTGAGGTCGTAGACCGAGCCCGGCAGCCCGTCGGACACCCACGCCAGTCGCCCGTACGGGTCCGTCAGCACCTGCAGTGTGACGCCGTGGTGCCGGGTTTTCATGCAGTAGTACGGCTTTTGGTGGCGGACCCGGTCGACGCGGATCACCGTGCCGTCCAGCAACGCGTAGTTCGAGAACGACTCGGTCAGTCGTGCCACGGCCTGCTCGAGCGACGGCGCCACGGCGGACAGCAAGTCCACTACCTCGCGGATGTAGCGGTGGACGGTGGCCAGGCCGATGCCGAAACCGCTGGCCAGACGCTGGTAGGTGTCGCCGTTGCGCAGGTGTGCCAGTACCAGCAGGGCCTGGCGGCCGGGGGTGAACCGGCGCCAGCGGGAACCGATCGCGGCACGGTGACGGCGGATGAGGCGTGCGACGAAGTCCAGGGTGCGATTGGACAACGTGATCGTCGCCGGATAGAACAACACGCGAAGCTCCTGGCAAGCATGGGTGGATCTTGGTCGTGATACCCGTGCTACCAGGAGCTTCGCCGCGTTCAAGGCGGTCGGTCAGATCGACCTGATCTTGTGACCAGCAAGAT
>NZ_VSRL01000574.1 GCF_012184385.1 Lentzea indica | reverse complement strand
CGCGTCGGGTCGTCGCCGCGCTCGTGGTGAGCGCAAGCTCGCGGTGGCCCGCGAGCTGGGCGCGGAGGTGACCGTCGACTACTCGCTCGACGGCTGGCAGCAGCGGGTTCGGGAAGCGGTCGGCGGCACCGGTGTCGACCTGGCCTTCGACGGCGCGGGAGGAGAGCTCGGCAAGGCCGTGTTCGACACCGTGGCCAACGGTGGCCGCTTCGTCACCTACGGCACCTCGGACGGGTTCGCCGACATCGATCCCGAGGCCGCGAAGCAGCGGCAGGTGCACGTGGAGAACGCGTTGGCTGACGGGCCTCCTGACCCGGCAACGGCGCGCGAACTCCTCGCGGAGGCGCTTGCCCTCACCGCGCAGGGCAAGATCCGCCCGGTCATCGGTGCGACGTACCCGTTGGCGCAGGCCGAGAAGGCCCACAGGTCGCTCGAGGAACGCACCACGCTCGGCAAGTCGTTGCTGCTGATCTAGGCGTCGGCGCGCATGAACGGATGGCCGGGTTGCGCCGCCATCCCCGGTACGGCGCAACCCGGCTCCGCTGTCAGCCGCCCGCCACCGACGGCAGGATCTGGATCTCAGCGCCGGCCGGGAGCGGGGTGTCCGGGCCGGAGAGGCGGCGGCACTCCTCGCCGTTGACGTAGAAGTTCACGTAGCGGCGCAGGGTGGCGCGTTCGTCGCGCAGGCGGCGGTCGATGCTCGGGTAGGTGTCGGCGAGGACGTCCAGGGCGGCGCCGAGGGTGGCGGGCTCGGGGACGTCGACGTCGACGTGCGAGGCACCGCCGGTCGCGGAGCGCAGGACGCCTGGGATCAGGACAGTCACCTTCATGCCCGCACCACCGCCGGGCGGAGTGCGGGCGGCGGGACCGGCGCGGACACCAGCAGGCCAGGCGGGCCCGGCAC
>NZ_VSRL01000573.1 GCF_012184385.1 Lentzea indica | reverse complement strand
GCGCGACGCCGCCCAGCAGCAACACCAGCAGCCCGCCGAGAGCGGCGCCGCTGACCGGGGTCAGCGCGAACGCGGCCGCCAACCCCGACTGCTCGACCACGACGGCGTTCGGCGGCACGACACCGGCGGACAGTCCGATCGCGACGTCCACGCGTTCACCAGCGCCGAGCTTGATCTCCTGCGCACGCACGCCCTTGCCGTCCGCGAGGTCAGCGCTGGTGCACGGCTGCGACGAGCCGACAGGGCCGGCGAGGCAGTTGACCGACGTCGGGGAGTCGGGTGCGGAGAACGTGACGGCGACCTTGTCGAGCTCGGTGTCCCAGCCGCCGGCGACCTGCCAGCGGACCTCCAGCGCGTCACCGACGGGGGCGACCGCGCCGACGACCGTGTAGGTCAGCGTGGCCTGGCCGCCCTCGAACGTGACGGAGAACTTGTCGTCACCGACGTTCGCACTGCCCTTGCCCTCGACCCTGGCGTCCGTGACCTGGTACTGACGCTCGAGGTCGTTGCCCACGGCGAGTCGCAAGGGGACGGTCCGCTTGACCGTCTTGCCGTCCGGCACGTGGACGGTCTCGGTGATGGACAGCTTCGAGTCGCGCTCCAGCTTCATCCGCACCTCGGTGCTGACGGTCCCGGGAAGCGGCTGCGCGAGCGCGCCAATGGCAGTCGCGGACGTCATTGCGGCGGCGATGAAGATCGCCACTCCCCAGTTCTTCAACACGGCTGCGGACAATAGCGGAGTCCTCATATGCTCTGGCGCACTTTCGAACAGACGCCATCTGGGGGATTTTCGGCGATGACGCAACCACCGCCGCCGGGCAATTGGCCGCCGCCACGCCCGGTCGGCCCGCCACCCGTGCCGGCCACCACCCCCGTACGGCCGCCGATGCCTCCCCGCCCAGCTCAGGGACCGCC
>NZ_VSRL01000572.1 GCF_012184385.1 Lentzea indica | reverse complement strand
TCGGGCTCGGGCTCGGGCTCGGGCTCGGGGGCGGTCTCGGGGTCGGTCTCGGGCTCGGGTTCCACGGACTCGGCCGACTCCGCAGCCTCGGCCTCCACGACCTCGGCAGCTTCGGGCTCGGCAGCTTCGGGCTCGGCAGCTTCGGGCTCGGCGCCGGAGTTGTCCACAGCCTCGGCCTCTGACGTGCCGTTTTCGTCGGTGTCGCCCGATAGACTGGAAACCGGGGGGACCCGCGCGCCCTCCGGGTCGACTTCAGCGGGCTCTCCCCCGTCGAACGCGGGCCCTGGGTTCTCGATGTCCGCCGCGTCCGGCCCGACCAGTGGCTCGCTCATCCGCCGTAGTCCTCATCCTCGTCGCCGGCGTGTGCCTGCGCCTTTGCTTCCTCCAACGTCCCACCGACCCACGTCACCTGCAGCGGACCGAGCGGGTCCTCCTGCTCGAAGGCCAGCGACTTCTCCCGGTACAGCTCCAGCAGCGCCAGGAACCGCGCCACGACCTCCATGGTCTCTGTGCAGTCGGCGACGATCTCCGAGAACGACGCCGTGCCCCGCTCGATCAGCATCGCGCGCAGTTCGTCCGCGGTCTCGCGGATCGACACCCGGTGCTGGTGGATGTGCGCGACCGAGAGCGTCCGCTTCTCCTTGGGCCGGAATGCGGCCGCCGCGATCAGGGCGAACTTGTGCGGCGTCACCCCGAGCATCACCTCGGGCAACAGACCCTCGAAGCGCGGCTCCAGCGACACCGAACGCGGATAGCGCCGGTAAGCGCCCTGCTCCAGCTCGGCGAACAGGGCCGCGACCTGCTTGTAGGCGCGGTACTGCAGCAACCGCGCGAACAGCAGGTCCCGCGCTTCCAGAAGAGCGAGGTCGTCCTCGTCCTCGACGTCACCTGACGGCAGCAGGCGGGCGGCCTTCAGATCCAGCAACGTCGCCGCGATCACCAG
>NZ_VSRL01000571.1 GCF_012184385.1 Lentzea indica | reverse complement strand
CTAGACGAGTAAGTCCTAACTGATCAGTGGTCGTATGCGATCAGGGATCGGGTGACGGGCTGGCCGGTGGCGCGGTTGTGCCAGATCGCGGCAGTCAGTGCGAGTACCCGTTGGGCGATGCGGGCGGTCACGCCGTCGATGGTGCGGCCGCCGTGCAGTTCGAGGTCCAACTGGCCTTTCAAGGTGTCGTTGACTGACTCGATGAGCTGCCGGACCGGTTTGAGCAGGTGCTGGGCCGGGTGTGGGGTTCGGTTGCGATACGACGGGCGCAGCAGCATCACTCCGCGCTCGGCCAGGAACGCGTCCAGTTCGCGGGAGATGTAGCCCTTGTCGCCGATGATCAGCAGGCCGGGCCGGTCGGTCAGCACGGACGGGTCGTGATCGAGGACGGCCATCAGCACCTGACGTTCGTCGAGTTTGGGGTTGGCCAGCGCCCACGTGATGGGGAGTCCGGCCGGGGTGCAGATCAGGTGCAGGCGCAGTCCCCAGAAGAACCGCGAGTGGCTGGAGCAGTAGCCGTAGCCGGCCCAGCCGGCGAGTTCGGAGCGTTTGGCGGCTTCCCGGGAGCGGGCGCACTCGACCGGGGTGGAGTCGACGACCCAGGTCGCGTCGGTCCACAGGTCGGTGTCGACAGCGAGCAGCCGGATGACTTTCTTGAGCAGCGGGACCGCGGTGCGCAGCCGCTTGTTGTAGCCGGATTGCTGTGGCAGGTAGGAGAAAGCGCCTGGCAGGTGGCGAGGCAGGAACCGCAGCCAGCGGGCTTCGGAACGGATGCCGAGCAAGGCTTGGGCGACTGCGAGGGTGAGCAGTTCGGAGTCGGTCAGCCGCGGTGGTCGCCCGGTCCGGGCGGGCCTGCCCAAGCAGTCATCGATCTTGACGTAAAGTGCGGTGAGAAGGGTGTTCAGGTCGGTCGTCACAAACTGATCTTGAACACCCTTCGTCCGTCTGCAGCCACCGCCCGGACTTAGGACTTACTCGTCTAG
>NZ_VSRL01000570.1 GCF_012184385.1 Lentzea indica | reverse complement strand
CTAGACGAGTAAGTCCTAAGTCCGGGCGGTGTCTGGAGACGGATGAAGGGTGTTCAAGATCAGTTTGTGAGGACCGACCTGAACACCCTTCTGACCGCACTCTACGTCAAGATCGATGATCACCTGGGCAGGCCCGCCCGGACCGGACGACCACCACGGCTGACCGACGCCGAACTGCTCACCCTCGCTGTGGCCCAAGCCTTACTCGGCATCCGCTCCGAGGCCCGCTGGCTGAGGTTCCTTCCTCGCCATCTGCCTGGCGCTTTCTCTTACCTGCCACAGCAATCCGGCTACAACAAGCGACTGCGCACCGCGGTCCCGCTGCTCAAGCGGATCATCCGGCTACTCGCCGTCGACACTGACCTGGGGACGGACGCGACCTGGGTGGTCGACTCCACCCCGGTCGAGTGCGCTCGCTCCCGCGAAGCCGCCAAACGCTCCGAACTGGCCGGCTGGGCAGGCTACGGCTACTGCTCATCGCATTCCCGGTTCTTCTGGGGCCTGCGCCTGCACCTGGTCTGCACCCCGGCCGGCCTCCCGATCACCTGGGCACTGGCCAATCCCAAGCTCGACGAACGCCAAGTGCTGATGGCGGTCCTGGACCACGATCCCTCGGTGCTGGCCGACCGGCCCGGTCTGCTGATCATCGCGGACAAGGGCTACGTCTCCCGCGAGCTGGACACCTTCCTGGCCGAGCGCGGGGTGCAGCTGCTGCGCCCCTCGTATCGCAACCGCACCCCACACCCGGCCCAGCACCTGCTCAAACCGGTCCGGCAACTCATCGAGTCGGTCAACGACACCCTCAAAGGCCAGCTCGACCTCGAGCTACACGGCGGACGCACCATCGACGGCGTCACCGCCCGCATCGCCCAACGCCTGCTCGCAATGACCGCCGCGATCTGGCACAACCGCGCCACCGGCCAGCCCGTCACCCGATCCCTGATCGCCTACGACCACTGATCAGTTAGGACTTACTCGTCTAGA
>NZ_VSRL01000056.1 GCF_012184385.1 Lentzea indica | reverse complement strand
CTGGGCAGACGTGTGCCCGCCGGCACCGGCTGGCCGATGACCTTGCGGAACGCGAGGCGAGCGGTCTGGCCGAGGCCCTTCGCGCCTTCGCTGTCCGCGCCGGGCACGGTGATCGTCAGGTTGTTGCCGTCTCGCACGACCTCGGCACCGGAGACACCGAGACCGTTGACGCGGACCTCGATGAGGTCACGTGCGCGGTTCAGCGCCTCCTCGCTCGGCTGGGCACCGTCTTCCTGACGCGCGGTCAGCGTGACGATGGTGCCGCCCTGGAGGTCGATACCGAGCTTGGGTTTGGCCGAACCGTTCCCGGTGAGGAACACCAGGGCGTAAAGCGCGACCACGATGAGGACAAAACTCGCCAAATACTTCGCAGGGCGAATTTGCCCGGCCGGAGGTGCCACGATCCGTCCGTCTCCTAGTAGCTATGGTTTCCGAGCGCGCAGCGTAACGCGCGCCGCGTGAGCTGGGCGTCACTACCTGGAGTCGGCGGATTTCACAGTTGCCAACTCCAGGGTGACGAGCCTCTTCGGTTACTTCTTGGCGTTGTGGTCCAGGGGCTCGGCGACCTGTGCGGCGGTCACCGGCTCCTCGTCCTCGTCCGCCTTCTCGTCGACGACGGTCTCGTCGGTGTCGACGACCTTCTCGCGAATGGCAGCGCGCAGCCACCGCGTGACGACACCCTCGGAGATCTCGATGTCGATGGTGGTGTCGTGGCTGGCGTCGGCGACGGTGCCGTACAGGCCGGACGTCGTCATCACCTTGTCACCGGGGGCGAGATCGTTCTGCAGCTTCTGCTGCTCGGCCATCGCGCGCTTCTGCTTGCGCGCGCTGAGGAACAGCGGCACGGCGAGCAGAACCAGCAGCAACGGGAACATCAAATTGCCAAGGTTGCCCATCATTCTCCGATCAAGTGGACATGCCTTGCTGTCGCACGTCCGATATGTCCAGGTGCTTTCACCGATTGTGCCAGGTCACCACAGTTGATCACCGGCGGGCGGTTCCAGCCCCAGGTGGTACCACGCCGCCGGCGTCGCCACTCGGCCGCGCGGTGTCCTGGCCAGCATGCCAGCCCGGACCAAATACGGTTCACACACCTCTTCGACCGTGGTCGGTTCCTCACCGACCGCGACCGCGAGGGTGGACACCCCGACCGGGCCCCCGTGGAAGCTCTTGACCAGGGCACTCAGGACCGCGCGGTCGAGCCGGTCGAGGCCGAGCTGGTCGACGTCGTAGACCTCGAGGGCCTGCTTCGCGATGTCCTCCGTCACCCTGCCGTCGGCCCTGACCTCTGCGAAGTCGCGGACTCGTCGCAGCAGGCGGTTCGCGATCCGGGGGGTGCCCCGGCTCCTGCCCGCGATCTCGATGGCGCCGTCGTCGTGGAGGTCGACGCCGAGGATCTTGGCGCTGCGCTTCACGATGAGGTCGAGCTCGTCGGCCGAGTAGAACTCCATGTGGCCGGTGAAGCCGAACCGGTCCCTGAGCGGGCCGGTGAGCGCTCCGGACCTCGTCGTGGCTCCTACCAGCGTGAACGGTGCGATGTCGAGCGGGATGCTGGTCGCTCCCGGGCCCTTGCCGACGACGACGTCGACGCGGAAATCCTCCATCGCGAGGTACAGCATCTCCTCGGCCGGGCGGGCCATGCGGTGGATCTCGTCGATGAACAGCACGTCGCCTTCGACCAGGTTGGACAGCATCGCCGCGAGGTCGCCCGCTCGTTCCAGCGCCGGGCCGCTGGTGATGCGGATGGCCGAGTCGAGCTCCTTGGCGATGATCATGGCCAAGCTGGTCTTGCCCAGGCCGGGAGGGCCGCTGAGCAGGACGTGGTCCGGCGCGGTGCCCCGTCGCATGGCGCCTTGGAGCACGAGTTCGAGCTGCTCTCGCACACGCTGCTGGCCGACGAACTCGTGCAGGTCGCGGGGCCGGAGGGTGGTTTCGACATCGCGCTCGGCCGACGCGGCGAAGGGGCTGAGCTCGTCCTCGGTCACTTGCGCCCCAGGGTCGCGAGCGCACGGCGCAGGACGGCGCTGGTGGACTGGTCGGGGTTCTCGGCGAGGACGCCGTCGACCGTGGTTTCCGCCGCCTTGGCGGGGAAACCGAGGCCGAGCAGCGCTTCAACGACGTGGTCGCGTGTCTTGCTGTGCGCGGGAGTCGTGGGCGTCGGGAGGGCGCCGACCTTGTCGCGGAGCTCGATGATGAGGCGTTCCGCGCCCTTCTTGCCGATGCCGGGGACCTGCGTCAGCACCGTGATGTTGCCTTCGGCGAGGGCGTGGCGGAGCTTGTCCGGTTCGAGGACGGCCAGGGTGGCGAGCGCGATCCTCGGCCCGATGCCGCTGACCGTCTGGAGCAGGCCGAACAGTTCACGGGCCTCGGCGTCGGCGAACCCGAACAGCGTGAGCGAGTCTTCGCGGACGACGAGGCTGGTGGAGATGCTGGTCTCCTCGCCGCGGCGGAGGGTCGCGAGCGTGCTCGGGGTCATCTGGACGGCGAACCCGACGCCGCCCACCTCGACGACGGCGTGGTCGAGGCCGACGTGCTGCACCTGGCCGCGCAGTGACGAGATCACCTGGTTCCTCCGGAGTTCACGAGCTGGACCTTAGTTCGTGCGCTTGGCGGCTTCGGCCAGCTTGGCCTTGTGCACGCGGGCCAGCTCCGCGGCCCGCGCCTGTGCCTCCTCCAGCCGTGACCGCATCGGTGCGCGCCAGTGGTGGCAGATGGCCAGAGCCAGCGCGTCCGCCGCGTCCGCCGGCTTCGGCGCCACCTTCAGCCCGAGCAGCTTGGTCACCATCGCCGTCACCTGCGCCTTGTCCGCGCGCCCCGACCCCGTGACCGCGGCCTTCACCTCGGACGGCGTGTGGAACTCGACATGCAGGTTCCGTTGCGCGGCAGCCAGAGCGATGACGCCCGAAGCCTGCGCGACGCCCATCGCCGTGCGGACGTTGTGCTGCGCGAAGACCCGTTCGATGGCCACGACCTGAGGCTCGTACCTGTCCAGCCACTCGCACACGCCCACGTACAGCTCGTGCAGTCGCACTGACAAAGGAGCATCAACGGGCGTGCGCAGGACACCGACGGCGACCGCGCGCACGGTCCGGCCAGGCCCGCCGTCGACCACGCCGAAGCCGCACCTGGTCAGACCGGGGTCGACCCCGAACACCCGCACAACAGCTCCCCGGATCGCCGAACGAACAACAGTTCGAACCATATCCGGTGCACCGAAGGGGGACCCGCACCGACACGGTTCGACAAGCCGAGGTCGCCATCACTACGGTGGTCGGGTTTCGATCACGGGAGATGCGGTGAAGCGGTTCTGGCTCGTTGTGGGGTGCGTCGGCACCTTCATGGCGGTCACCATCCTCACGGCCCTCGCCGCGCCCCGTGACGTCGGCATCGCGATCGACAAGGTCGTGCAGCTGGTGTTCGCCGTCGCGGCGCTCATCGCCTACGCGCGCCAACGCAATCGCTGGATGACGGCGGCGATGACGAGCCTGACCGTCGGGCTGTCCGCGTGGATCTGGGGTCAGCAGATCCTGGGCGTGCAGCTCCCGACGAGCACGATCGCGCCGCTCGGGTTCACGCTGGTGCCGGTCCTCTGCCTGGCCGCGCTGATCGTGAAGGCACAGCAACGCCGCGCGGACGACCTGCTGCCGAACTACCGCAGCCGCACGGTCGTCATCCTCGACGGGCTGATCGTGATCGGGTCGCTGTTCGTGCTGACGTGGGTGTCGGCGCTGGAGTCGCTGACCCGCGAGTGGGCCACGGAAGGTCCTGGTTTCGCCACAGTTGTCGCGCATCCCGCCGCCTACCTCGTGCTGCTGGTGGCGATCGTCGTGCTGTCGTGGACGCATCACTCCGTGCGTCAGTGGCCGATGCTGTTCGTGGCACTGGCCGGTGTCGCGCAGTCGTCGTCGGGCTGGGTGTTCGCGTTCTACATCTCGAAGGGCGTCACGGCGATCCCGGCGACGGCGGACATCGGGTTCATGCTGTGCCCCGCGTTCTTCCTCCTCAGCGCGCTGGCCCCGACCCGCGACCTGGAACCGACGTCCAGCCGCATGCGGACGGCGGACCTGCTGCACCTGTTCGTGCCGTACGTGCCGCTCGCGATCACCGGTCTCTTCATCATGTGGAACACCGCGACCGGCGGCCGCCTCAACCCGGTCGAGATCTACGTCGGGCTTGCGGTCGTGTGCCTCGTGATCGTGCGTCAGCTGCTCACGATGGTGGACAACGTCCGTCTGATGGACCAGCTGCGGGTGAGCCGCGAACAACTACGGCACGAGGCGACGCACGACCCGTTGACCGGCGTCGCGAACCGATCTTTGTTCCGGGAACGGCTTGATCGTGCGCTGGCGGTCAGGAGCCGCTCGCGGCCGTTGATCCTGCTGTTCATCGACGTGGACGGGTTCAAGGCGGTCAACGACAACAACGGGCACGCCGAGGGCGACATCGTTCTCCGCAACGTCGCGGCACGGCTGGAGAACAGCGTGCGGCCGGAGGACACCGTCGCGCGGCTCGGCGGTGACGAGTTCGGAGTGCTGGTCGACGGCGGGGACGCCGAGGAGATCGGCGCTCGCCTCCTGGCTGCTTTGGCTCACCCGCACGAAGTTCACGGCCGGGTGCATCGCGTGCATGCCAGCATCGGGGTGGCGCAACGGTTTTCGTACGATCCCTCGGCCACCGCCGACGACGTGCTGGGAGCCGCGGACGCCGCGATGTACACGGCGAAGCGGCTCGGCAAGGGCATGGTCGTCGTGCACGGTTCACCGCTTCCGGAGATGACGTGACCCCTGAGCAGTTGATCGCGGACCTCGGCATGCAGGAGCTTCCCGTCGAGGGCGGCTACTTCGCGCAGACCCACCGGTCCGACGAGGTGTCGGCGATCGCGTACCTGTTGCGCAAGCCCGACTTCTCCGGCATGCACGTGCTGGAGCACGTCGAGATCTACCACTTCCACGCCGGTTCGCCGTTGCGGATGTTGTTGCTGCATCCGGACGGTTCGGTCACGCAGCCGGTGTTGTGCGCCTCGAACCCGCAGGTGGTCGTGCCCGCGGGCGTGTGGCAGGGCAGCGCGCCGGCCGGTGAGTGGTCGTTGGTCGGCACGGTGGTGGTGCCGCCGTACACCGACGACATCGTTTCGTTCGGCCACGCCGACGACCTGTGTGCGCGTTATCCCTCTCACGCCGCGGAGATCAGGCCGTTCTGCCGTTTCTAGAATCTTTCGCCGCCTAGGATCTTCGGAATGGCGCTTGTCCCGCTCAACGGTATCGAGCTGAACGTCCAGACCGAGGGTTCCGGCGACCTGGTCGTGCTGGTGATGGGCACCGGCAGCCCCGGCCGCGTCTGGCGGAGCCACCAGGTGCCCGCGCTGGTCAAGGCGGGCTACCGCGTCGCGTACTTCGACAACCGGGGCATCAGGCCGTCGTCCGAGTGCGCGGACGGCTTCACGATCGACGACATGGTCGCCGACACCGCGGCGTTGATCTCGCACCTGGGCGGCCCCGCGCACGTGATCGGCACGTCCCTGGGCGCCCGCGTCACCCAGGAACTCGCGCTGGCCCACCCCTCACTGGTGCGGAGCGCGGTGATGATGGCGACCGCCGGCCGCTCTGAGCCGGTGTCGCAGGCGTGGTCGCGCGCCCGTTGCGACCTGTACGACAAGGGCGTCGACGTGCCGATCGAGTTCTACGCAGCGGCGGCGGTGACCCGAAACCTGTCGCCCGCGACGTTGGCCGACCCCCTCGTGGCCCGCGACTGGCTGCAGATGTACGAGTTCGCCGGCTCCTCTCTCAGCGCAGGCGAACGCGCCCAGCTCGCGCTGAGCGACTACGACCACCGCTTGGAGGCGTACCGCGCGATCGGGGTTCGCTCGCTGGTGATCGGGTTCGCGGACGACCTCGTCCTGCCACCCCGCCTGTCACGCGAGGTGGCGGACGCGATCCCCGGTGCCCGCTACGTCGAGGTCGCCGACTGCGGGCACATCGGGTACCTGGAGCGGCCGGACGAGATCAACCGGCTGCTCGTCGAGTTCATCGGTCGAGGCTGAACACGTCGGTCGTCTCGCCCTTCACGAGCAGGTCGACGTAGCCGCTCAGCACGTAGGTGCCGTGCGGTGTGCGTGCCGCCGTGGTCGGCGCGGTCTTCCAGTCGCGCTGGGACTTCACCTGCCACGTGCGGGTGTCCAGCACGGTCACGGCGTTCTTGCCGGGCGCGCTGAGGCTGTTGGTCACCACGGTCAGGCCCTGCGGGGTCAGCGTGAGGCCGTCCGCGCCCGGCAACTTGGGAGCGGGCAGTTCCTCGACCTTGTCGTGCGTGACCTTGAACAGCGTGCCGTTCGTGTAGTGGCCGGTGACGAGGAATCCCCTGGGGTCCCAGACGATTCCGTTGTTGCCGAACGACGCTCCACCCAGCCTCGCGTCCTTGGCGAACGGCGTGACGGTGCCGTCGCGGCCGACCTTCCAGATCGTGTCGCCCAGCGTGCCGGTGACGTAGGCGTTGCCCTGCAGGTCGACCGCCACGTCGTTGGCGCCGTTGGGGACGTCGACGAACTTGATCGCACGGCCGGTGCGCAGGTCGAAGATCCCGAGCCCGGACTGGCCGGGCACCGACCGTTCGCCGAAACCGATGTCCCCGTAGGCGACGAGGATCCGGCCGCGGTCCACCTGGATGCCGAAGGTGGACACCATCGGTGTGCCGGTGACCAGCGGCCGGACGTGGCCGTTCGTGCTGACCAGCGACACCGTGCCGTGGCGCAGCGAGCTGACCAGGAACTGGCCGCGGGTCCAATCCCACTGCACGCCCTCGGGGTGCAGTGACGGCGACGTGGCCTCGATGTGCCTCGGCGTGGCCGACGCCGTGCCCGTGACCAGCAGCAACGCCGCCAAGACTGCTAGCGCGATGCGCATTGCTTCCCTCCAGTAAGAGCACTGATTAGTATCAGGGTCCTGATAACTATCAATACTCTTACCACACTCCTACGATGGACGGATGCGCAGCGGTGATCGGATCGGCGGAGACATCAAGCGCGCCGAGCTCGAGCTGATGGCCGCGAAGTCGGCGGCGGTGAGGCCGGCGGGCCTGACCGTGCCGCAGTACTCGGCACTGCTGGCGCTGAGCGACCACCCCGGCGCACCCGCCGCGGAGCTGGCGCGGTTGTGCCTGGTCACGCCGCAGACGATGACGACGATCCTGCAGAACCTGGTCGCCATGGGGCTCGTGGACCGCACGCCGCACCAGTGGCAGCGCAACGTCCTGGAGAACCGGCTGACCGAGGCGGGCTACGCGAAGTTCCGCGAGGCCGACAAGGGCGCGGTCGCGGTGGAGCAGAAACTGGCGGACGCGTTCACCGAGGAGGAGCGCACGCAGTTGCGCGCGCTCCTGCAGCGGTGTTCAGCGGTGCTCAGCGATGGGCAGCCTGGCCGGTCGGCCTGATCAGGATCTCGTTCACGTCCACAGTGGACGGCTGCGAGACCGCGTAAAGCACAGCCCTGCCAACGTCTTCCGGTTCGAGCTTCGGATCGGCGGCCCTGGACGCCGGAATCGCGTCGGTGTCGACGAGTCCGGGTTGGACGACGGTCACCCGCACGCCCGTGCCCACCGCCTCGGCCCGAATCGCCTGAGCCAGCCCGGTGATCGCCCACTTCGTCGCCGAATACAGGTTGCCAGGCCGGACCCCGCGACCGGCCGCGGACCCGGTCAGCACCAGATGCCCGCCGGAACGAATCAGCGCGGGCATGGCCGCCCGAGCCGTGAACGCGGGACCGCACACGTTCGTGACGACCATGTCGGTCCATTCGGTCGGCTTCGCGCCCGCGTCCGAAACGAACGACGTGTCCACGGAGACGCCCGCGTTCGCGAAAACCACGTCGATCCGGCCCCACCGCGATTCCACCCGCGCCATGAGGTCGTGCACGGAATCCCATGAGGAAACGTCACATTTGGCGTCCCACCCGCGGTCCCCGACAGATTCTTCGGCCGAGCGCGAGCCCTGACCACGCGATAGCCCGCGTCCGCCGCCAGAGCGGCGGTCGCCGCCCCGATGCCGCGGGACGCGCCGGTCACCACGAAGACGTGTTCCATGATCGGAACCCTAGTCAGGGAACTGTCAGTGCCGCCTGTTTTGATATCCCGCATGACTTTGAACCGCAGGTCCGTGTTCGGGCTGGGAACCGTCGCGGCCGCGACGGCCGTGCTCGGCTCCAACGGTGCAGCACAAGCACAGGAAGACGCGGAGGTCGAGATCGAACGCTCCCCGACCACCGCGGACCGGTCACGCAAGCGCGTGGCGCAGATCTACCGGCGGCAGACCCGCAAGGCGCGGGGCACCTGGTCGTCGCTGATCACGATCGCCGACCTCGACGGCGCGGCGAAGGCCGCCGTCGACGAGAACGCGGACAAGGTCGTCGAGGCCTACAGCGTGAACAAGGTGGCGGTGGCCGTCGCCGTGCTGGACAAGGTGGACCGCGGGCTCATCAAGCTCGACCAGACGGTCACGGTGTCCGCCGGCATCGTCATCCAGGACACCGACGGCATCTTCGCGCTCGACGGCGCGTACCCGAGCGAGGTCACGGTCGGCCACGCGCTGGCGAACCTGCTCACCGTCTCGGACAACACCGCGGTCCGCCTGTGCGGCCTGGTCGTGCCCGCGCTGGAGCTCAACGAGATCCTGCGGTCCAAGGGCTTCGTGCACACCCAGGTCGTCCCGGTCACGAACCCGAACCGGTTCTTCCTCGGCACCACGACGGCGCGCGAGACGCACACGCTGCTGCAGAAGCTGGTCGACGGCCAGCTGCTGTCCGCCGCCTCCACCGCGTACCTGCTGAACATCCTGCGCGCGACGGCGAGCTTCACCGACGGTGTGCGGCTGAACCTCACGACGAACGAGCGTCTGCGCGTCGCGACGAAGGCCGGTTGGTTCGAGGACGGCCGCAACGAGGCGGGCATCATGTTCAGCGAGGACAACCGGGCGATCCTGGTCTACTCGATGTTCGCGTCCGGCCAGTTCGCCGGTGACAAGGCCGTGAACGACCAGGACTTCAGCACCACGCACCCGGCCGTCGCGGCCCGCGCGGAGCTCGGCCGGTCGATGTTCGACGCCGTCATCAAGATCACGACCACGAAGCCGAAACACCGTGCAAAGGTTTACAGGTTCGTCAACGGCGGCTGATTCCTGAGATTTATCTGAAAACTGGACCAAAGAGCACTCGTTTTCGGATATATACATACCAACGCCGGGGTCGGTCGTCGCCGCCGTCGACGACCGGCTTCCCCGCGTTGTCTACAGCGCCGGTTCCACAATGGAGTGGTACCTGCGCGAAACCTCCTCGATCACCTCGTCGAAGTCCGCCGCCCAGATGTCGGCGTTGAAGATCTCCACTTCGATGTCCCCCGAATAACCCGTCGCGGCGACGTGCCTGGTCAGCCGGTCGAGGTCGATATCGCCATCGCCGGGATAACCGCGCCCGAGCAACACGTCCGCGGGCACCGGGGTCAGCCAGTCGCACACCTGGTACGACGCGATGTGCGGCCCCGCGCGCACGATCTGCGCGTCGAGGTCGGGATCCCACCACACGTGCAGGGCGTCCACGACGACTCCGACAGAAGAGTGCTGCTCGGCGATGTCCAGCGCCTGCGACAACGTCGACAGCACGCCGCGATCCGCGCAGAACACCGGATGCATCGGTTCCAGCGCCAGGATCACGCCTGCTTCCGCCGCGTACACCGACAGTTCCGCGATGGCGTCCTTGACGCGTTGACGTGCACCGATCAGATCTTTGTCGCCTGCCACTCCTCCGACGACCATGACCAGCGTGTCGGTGCGCAGCGCGGCTGCTTCGTCGATCGCGCGGCGGTTGTCGTCCAGGGCGGCCCGGTTGTCGACCGCGGTCAGGAACCCGCCGCGACACAACGAGGACACGCGCAGGCCCGCGTCCGCGACGAGCTTCGCGGTGCGCTCCAGGCCATGGTCCGCGACGGGTTCGCGCCACAGGCCGATCGAGGAGATGCCGTGCCGGACGCAGCCCTCGACGGCTTCGACGACCGTCGCGCGTTTGATCGTGGCCTGGTTCAGCGAGAGGCGAGCCATTGCTGCCACCGCCGTTCCGCGAATTCCGGTTCGATCACGCCGGCGATCTCCGCCAGCCGCTTCGCCTCGGCCAGGTGCTCGACGCTGCGCGCGGATTCCAGGCCGTCGAGCAGCACGAACCGTTCCTGATGCCCGGCCAGCCACGCCAGGAACACGACACCGGTCTTGTAGTAATAGGTCGGCGCGCTGAACAGGTGGCGCGACAACGGAACCGTGGGCGCCATGATCCGGTGGAACTCGTCGGTGTCCCCCTCCGCCAACTGGCGAAGCGCCTTGGCCGCCACCGGCGCGATCGGGTCGAAGATGCCGAGCAGCGCGTGGCTGTACCCCTCGGAGTCGCCCGCGATCAGGTCCGGGTAGTTGAAGTCGTCGCCGGTGTAGCAGCGGACTCCTGCCGGAAGCCTGCGGCGCAGGCCGATCTCGTGGCCGGCGTCGAGCAGCGAGACCTTCACGCCGTCGACCTTGTCCGGGCGGCCCGCGATGATCGTCAGGAAGTTGTCGGTGGCCTGGCCGACCTCGGTGGCGCCCCAGTAGCCCGCCAGCGCCGGGTCGAACGCCGTGCCGAGCCAGTGCAGGATCACCGGTTCGCTGACGCGGTCGAGCAACGTGCCGTAGACCTTCTCGTAGTCCTCGGGGCCACGCGCGCACGCCGCGAGCTGACGCGAACACATCAGCACGGGCTGTGCGCCCGCCTCCTGCACGACGTCCAGCTGCTCCAGGTACGCCTTCAGCACATCGTCCAGACCGACCTCACCCGTGAGGTGGTCGGTCGCGACGCCCGCGCAGATCCGCCCGGTCTTCTCGGCGGCACTGCGGCGGATCAGCTCGGCGGCGGTCGGCCAGTCCAGGCCCATGCCGCGCTGCGCGGTGTCCATCGCCTCCGCGACGCCGAGACCGTGCGACCAGAGGTGGTGCCGGAACGCCAGGGTGGCGTCCCAGTCGACCGTGCGTTCGTCTTCGGCGACAACGTGTGCCGCGGCGAACACGACGCGATTGAACTGGTCTTGGCTAGACATCCGCGATCTCCACCCTGCGACCCTCCGAAGAGGACTGCAGTCCGGCGGCGGCCAGCGCGACACCCCGTGCCCCGGCGCGGAAGTCGTGCGGGAACGGCGTGCCCTGGTAGACGTGCCGCAGGAACTCCGCCCACTGCACCTTGAAGCCGTTGTCGAACTCCTCGTTGTCCGGCACCTGCTGCCACTGCTCGCGGAACGGGTGCGTGACCGGGAGATCCGGGTTCCAGACCGGCTTCGGCGTGACGGCGCGGGGCTGCACGAAGCATTCGCGCAGCCCCGCGACCGCACTCCCCTCGGTGCCGTCCACTTGGAACTCGACGAGCTCGTCGCGGCGCACGCGCACGCACCAGGACGAGTTGATCTGGGCGATGACGCCGCCCGCGATCTCGAAAATGCCGTACGCCGCGTCGTCCGCGGTCGCCGCGTAGGCGTTGTTCTGCTCGTCCCAGCGCTGCGGAATGTGCGTGACGGCCTTCGCCGTGACGGCCTCGACGCGGCCGAAGAGGTCGTGGAGCAGGTAGCTCCAGTGGCAGAACATGTCCGAGACGATGCCGCCGCCGTCCTCGAGCCGGTAGTTCCAGCTCGGGCGCTGCGCGGGCTGCCAGTCGCCCTCGAAGACCCAGTAACCGAACTCGCCGCGCACGCTCAGGATCCGGCCGAAGAAGCCGCCGTCGACCAGCCGCTTGAGCTTGCGGATGCCGGGCAGGTACAGCTTGTCGGCCACGACACCGTGCTTCACGCCCTTCGCGTCGGCCAGGCGCGCGAGCTGGAGCGCTTCCTCGACCGTCTCGCTGACCGGCTTCTCGGTGTAGACATGCTTGCCGGCGTCGATGGCCTTGGTGATCGATTCGACGTGCTTCGACGTCACCTGCGAATCGAAGTAGATCTCCACCGACGGGTCGGTGAGCGCCGCGTCGAGGTCGGTCGTCCAATGCGCGAGGTCGTGGCGCTCGGCGATCTCCTTGAGCTTGTCGGCGTTGCGGCCCACGAGGACCGGTTCCACCTTCAGCACGGTCCCGTCCTGCAACCGCACGCCCTCGTCGCGCAACGGGAGAAGGGACCGGACCAAGTGCTGGCGATGTCCCATCCGCCCGGTGACGCCGTTGACCGCGACCCCGATGGTCCGAACCGCCATCGCACCTCCCTGGTAGCAGCGCTGGAAAGCGCTTTCCCGCCACGCTAATCGCGGCACTTGACGGCCGTCAACCTCCGCGCGAGTTAGTCTCAGCGCTCACATGCACGTTGACGGAGGTGGTCGTGTCCGCCCGACAGGTGACGCTCGCCGAGGTGGCGAAGCAGGCGGGTGTGTCGTTGGCGACCGCTTCTCGCGTGCTCAACGGCAGCACGCGGCAGGTGAGCGAGGAGCTGAGCGACCGCGTCCTGCGCACCGCGGAGGAGCTCGGCTACGTGCCGAACGCCTCCGCGCAGGCGCTGGCCCGCAACTCGAGCTCGCTCGTCGGGCTGGTGGTCCACGACATCACCGACCCGTACTTCTCCTGCATCGCCGCCGGCGTGACGCGGGTGGCGGAGGAGGCAGGGCTCGTCGTCGTTCTCGGCACGACCGGGCGCCGTCCGGAGCGTGAGGTGGAGCTGCTGTCCACCCTGCGCGCGCATCGGGCCCGCGCGGTCGTTCTGGCCGGTTCGCGGACGACCGACCGCGCGGCGCAGTCCCGGCTGGCTGCGGAGATCGACGCGTTCACCGAGCAGGGCGGGCGTGTCGCGTGCGTGTCGCAGGCGAAGCTCGGCACCGACACCGTCGTTCCGGGAAACCGGGCGGGAGCGCGCGCGCTGGCTCGCTCGCTGGCCGAACTCGGGCACAAGAGGTTCGCCGTGCTGGGTGGGCCCGCCGAACTCGTGGTGGCCCGCGACCGGCTCGCGGGGTTCAAGGCGGGACTCGCCGACGCCGGGATCGCGCCGCCCGTGGTGATCAACGGCGCGTTCACCCGTGACGGCGGGTACGAGGCCGCGCTGGAGCTGCTGACGTCGAAGTCGCGCGCCACCTGCGTGTTCGCCGTGACCGACGTGATGGCGATGGGCGCCATGGCCGCATTGCGCGAACGTGGTGTGCGCGTGCCGGAGGACATGTCGATCGCCGGGTTCGACGACATTCCCACCCTGCGCGACACGGTGCCCGCGCTGTCGACCGTGCGGCTGCCGCTGGAGCACATGGGCGAGCTCGCCGCGGGCCTGGTGCTGGACGCGGGCGGTGACGAGGCACGCACTGTCCGCGTGGCGGGCGAGGTGGTGCTCAGGGCCAGCACTGCCCACAATTAGACTCATCTGGCTGTTCACGTACTTAGTCATGAGGAGTTGAGCCGTCCCCATGGGGTCTGGCCCCGGCTGGCATACCAACCCGGTCCCTTGTTCCTGCAGTTCAGGAGCGCGTAGGTGACCGGAATCCTTCTGAGCGTGCTCGGTCTGCTCGCCGTCGTGGCGCTGACCGCCGGCACCTTCATCGCGGTGGCGGCGGAGTTCTCGCTGACCGCATTGGAACGAAGCACCGTCGAGCGTCACGTCGCCGACGTGGGCGACGCGAAGGCGCGGACCATCGACCGTGCGCATCGCACTCTCTCGTTCCAGCTCTCCGGCGCACAGCTCGCCATCACGGTGACCACGCTGATCACCGGTTACATCGCGGAGCCCGCGATCGCCTCCCTGATCGAGCCAGGACTTACGTCACTGGGCGTGCCGTTGTCGGTGGCCGGCGGTCTGTCGCTGGCACTGGCGCTGGCGATCGCCACGGCGTTGTCGATGGTGTTCGGCGAGCTCGTGCCCAAGAACCTGGCGATCGCGAAGCCGCTGGCGACCGCCCGCGGCGTGGTCGGGATCCAGGCGGGGTTCTCCACCGTGTTCCGCTGGCTGATCAACGGGATGAACAACTCGGCGAACTGGCTGGTCCGGCGTTTCGGCGTCGAGCCGGTCGAGGAGCTGGCCTCCGCCAGGTCGCCGGAGGAGCTCGGTGCCCTGGTGCGGTCGTCGGCCGAGCACGGCACGTTGGACCGGAGCACCGCGGCGCTGCTGGACCGGTCGCTGCGCTTCGGCGACCGGACCGCCGGCGAGCTGATGACGCCGCGCGTGCGCGTGGAGGCCCTGCGGGCCGACGCGACGGTGGCGGATCTCGTGCTGAAGGCCAGAGAGACCGGGTTCTCGCGGTTCCCGGTGCACGACGGGTCGTTGGACGAGGTGCGCGGGATGGTGCACGTGAAGCAGGCGTTCGCGGTGCCTTCTTCTCTGCGCGGGACGACTCCTCTGTCGGCGTTGACGAGGCCGGTGTACTCGGTGCCCGAGACGTTGGAGGGCGACGCCCTGCTGGACCGGCTGAGGGCTTCCGGGCTGCAGTCGGCGCTGGTTGTCGACGAGTACGGCGGCACAGCGGGTCTGGTGACGCTGGAGGACGTCGTCGAGGAGATCGTCGGCGACGTGCGCGACGAGCACGACCGCGGCGAGGCGCCGCCGGTGCGGTCGCTGGGCAAGGACAGCTGGCTCGTGTCGGGTCTGCTGCGGGACGACGAGGTGGCCGAGGCGACCGGGTTCCGCATGCCTGAGGGCGACTACGAGACGCTGGCCGGCCTGGTTCTGGCACGTCTCGGGCGGATCCCCGACGTCGGCGACGAGATCAGGGTCGACGGGTGGCGGGTGACCGTCATGCGGATGGACAAGCACCGCGTGGCCGAGCTGCGGGTGGTGTCGTCGTGAACTTCCTCATCGTCGTGTTCTTGCTGGCGGGCAACGCCTTCTTCGTCGGTGCCGAGTTCGCGGTGATCACCGCGCGCCGGGACAGGCTGGAGGCGTTGGCGTACAAGGGTTCCGCGCGAGCCCGCACCGCGATCAAGGCGTCGCAGGAGCTGCCGTTGCTGATCGCGGGCGCGCAGCTGGGCATCACGCTGTGCTCGTTGGGACTGGGCGCGATCGCCGAACCCGCTCTGGCAGCCGTCATCGAGGGGCCCCTCGGCGCCGTTGGGCTGCCGTTGGCCGTGGTGCACGGTGTGGCGTTCGCGGTGGCTCTGGTCATCGTCGTCGCGCTGCACACGATCCTGGGCGAGATGGTGCCGAAGAACCTCGCCATCGCCGGTCCTGAGCGTGCCGCGGTGTGGCTCGTGCCGGTGCACTACGGGTTCTCGCGGATGATCGCGCCGGTGCTGGCCCTGTTCACCGCCGTCGGCCGATGGGTGCTGCGCCGCTTCGGCGTGGAGCCCGTCGACGAGCTGGAGTCGGCTTACACCCCCGACGAGCTGGCGTTGCTGATCGGCCAGTCGCGTTCCGAGGGGTTGCTGGAGGACTCAGAGCACCGGCGGCTGCGGCAGACGTTGTCCTCGGCCGAACGCACGGTGGCCGACGTCGTGGTGCCGTTGAACCGGCTGACGACGGTGTCCGCTTCGCCGACCGTCGGCGAGATCGAGGCCGCCGTCGCGGCGACCGGGTTCTCGCGCTTCCCTGTGCTGTCCGATGTCGGGCTGATCGGGTATCTGCACGTCAAGGACGTGCTGGACCTGGAAGGCGCGGAGACTTCCGTGCCGCGTGATCGGGTGCGCGGACTGCCAGAGGTGCCCGTGGACGCCCGTCTGGACGAGGCCCTGACCGCGTTGCGCAGGGCGCAGTCACACCTCGCGCGCGCGGTCGGTGCTGACGGTGCCGTGCAGGGTGTCGTGGCGTTGGAGGACCTGTTGGAGGAGTACGTGGGCACCGTGCGGGACGGCACCCACGTGCGCTGGGTCTAGAGATGGCAGTGGTGCTGGGAGCAGGAGAGCTCGAGGTCGACCTGCCCCGCCTGGCCTCGGAGCTGACGGCGGCACTGCGGGCCGGACCGGCGGAACCGGGTCAGCGGGTGCGCGCGCAGGTCACCCCGGACGTCACGGCGATGGTGCTGATGCCGGGACTGGCGGCGGGCATCCCGGCCTACACGGTGAAGGTGCACGCCAAGAACCCGAACCGCTCCCCCGCCATCACCGGCGTGATCTGCCTGCACGACCTGGCGACCGGTGATCTGCTGGCCCTGATCGACAGCTCCCACCTCACCGCGCTGCGCACCGGACTCGGCGGTGCTCTAGGAGCCCACCTGCTGGCACGCCCCGACGCCCGGCACGTGACGGTGATCGGTGCCGGGGCTCAGGGCCGTGCGCAACTGCAGGCGCTCGCCGCGCTCCGGCCGATCGAGTCGGTGCTGGTGCGGGACACCGATCCCGCGGCGGCGCGGAAGTTCGCCGCGTGGGCGGAGGAGCTCGGCATCAGGGCGTCCGGAGCCGCCGAGGGCGAGATCGTCCTGATGGCGACGTGGTCCAGAGTGCCTGTGCTGCACGAGGTCTCGCCCGGCACCCACATCACGAGCCTCGGCGCCGACGAGCCGGGCAAGGTGGAGCTCGCGCCGGGGATCCTCGACAGCGCCCTGGTCGTGGTGGACGATCCGGGACTGGCGCACGTCGCGGCGGACACGACGATCGGCGCGGTGCTGCGCGGGGAGCATCCCGGGCGGACCGGTGCGGACCAGGTCACCGTGTACAGCCCCGCCGGGTTGCCGATGCAGGACCTGGTGATCGCGTGGCACGTCTACCGCAACGCGCGCCGGAAGTCGCCGGCTGTGTTCGACATCGGGGTGAGTCAGCGGTACGAGTCTCGCTGAGCCGGTATGTGACTCCCCGAGGCCCGTCGACATCCGTGTCGCTCGTTCGACTTCTGGGTGACGGACACACACAGGGAGGCACAGAAAATGGGCAAGGTCTACACGGGCGCCAGCACCTCGATCGACGGCTACGTCTCCGGCCCGGAGTTCTCCGGCTTCGACAAGCTTTTCCGCTGGTACGAGGCCGGCGACGTGGCGTTCACGGTGCCGACGGGCGCGATGACGTTCAGCCTGACGCCGGCCAGCGCCGCCCACTTCAGCGGGCTGATCCAGTCGACCGGCGCGCTGGTGGTGGGACGCAAGCTCTACGACTTCACCAACGGCTGGGGCGGCCAGCACCCGTTGGGCGTGCACACCGTCGTGCTCACCCACCGGCCGTTGGAGGACAACGAGCACTTCACGTTCTGCAGCGAAGGCATCGAGAAGGCGATCGAGATCGCCCAGGCGAAGGCGGGCGACAAGGGCGTCGGCCTGAACTCCGGCGAGGTCGCGCGGCAGGCCATCGACGCGGGGCTGCTGGACGAGATCTTCCTCGACCTGGTGCCGGTGATCCTCGGTGGAGGCACGCCGTTCTTCGCGCCCGGCAAGGGATACGAGCTGGAGGGGCCGATTTCCGTCGTGGAGAGCATCTCGGTGACGCACCTGCGCTACAAAGTCAAGTATGAGGCTTCGGAAGGTGCGTGACGCCGACGCGGCGGAGTTGCTGCGGGTCGTCAGGGAGTCGCTCGCGCATCTGCGACCGTGGGCGTCGTGGGCCACCGACGACTACGACTCTTCCAGCGTCGCCGGGTTTCTCACCGCGTCGGCGGACGGCTGGGAGAGCGGAACGCTGTTCAACCACGCCATCATCGTCGATGACGCGATCGTCGGCATGGCCGGCGCGGACCGCACCGGCCACCCCGACCTCGTGGAGATCGGCTACTGGTTGCATCCCGCGCACACCGGCCGCGGCCACGCCACGGCCGCAGCCGCGGAACTGGTCGAGTTCGCCTTCGCGCTGGACGGCGTGCACAGAGTGCAGATCTGGCACGACGAAGCCAACATCGCGAGCGGCGGCGTGCCGCGGCGCCTCGGGTTCACCGAGATCGGCCGTCGCACGCCGCCGCGCGAACCCGCGTTCGGCAGCCGCGTGGGGGTGGACGTGGTGTGGGAGCTTGCCCGGTGAGCGGCTAGGGGACGATCTCCAGCTGCGCCATCATGCCGATCCACGAGTGTTCGAGGAAGTGGCAGTGGTAGACGTAGCGGCCGGTGTAGCCGGTGAAGGTCGCCTGCACCTTCACCGTCTCCCCCGCCGTGATCGGGATGGTGTCCTTGAGGCCCGCGTCGCTGGGCAGGGGCGGGCCGCCGTTGCGTTCCAGCACGCGGAACTGCACCAGGTGCAGGTGGAAGTTGTGCTTGACGCCGGTCGGGTCGGAACTCTTGATGAGCCAGGTCTCGGTGGCGCCGCGTTTGACGGTGAAGTCGACGCGGTCCATGTCGAAGACCTTGCCGTTGATCACGCCGTCCGGCCGCTCGTTGGGCTTGAAGACGAACGCCAGGTCGACCTCGCGATCCACTGTGGAGAGTGGCAGCGCCGGCAGCAGACGCAGGACGGCGGGCACGCGGCTCGGGTCAGAGGCGCGGCGGACCACGTCGAAGCGGAGGATCTCGCCGCCCACCTCGTCGGTCAGGACGACGTGGGAACCGACCGGGTACTTCGAGAAGTCGATGACGACGTCGGCGCGTTCCGCTGAGGAGAGGGTCAGTTCCTCCGCCTCCATCGAGTTGGCGAACAGGCCGCCGTCGGAGCCGATGCGGGTGAACCTGTCGCCGGTCAGCCTGAGCTTGAAGACGCGCTGGTTGGCGGTGTTGATCAGACGGAAGCGGTACTTGCGGGCGGCGACCTCGAAGTAGGGCTGGGGCACGCCGTTCGCGAGCACGACCGTGCGTTTGGACGGGTCGTCGAAGACCACGATGTTGCCGCTGTCGTCGAACTGGATGTCGCGCAGCATGATCGGGACGTCGTAGGCGCCGGACGGCAGGTTCAGCCCGCGTTCGGAGTCGTCGTCGATCACGTAGGCACCGTGCAGTCCTAAGTAGACGTGCTGCGCCTCGGTGCCGTGGCTGTGGTCGTGGTACCAGAGCGTCGTGCCCTGCTGGGAGTTCGGGTAGAGGTAGAGACGGGTGCGGCCGGGATCGACGAGGTCCTTCGGGTGACCGTCGTGCTCGGCTGGCACGTGGCCGCCGTGCAGGTGGACGTTGGCGGCCTCGTCCATCTTGTTCTGGACCATGATCAGGGTCTTGCGGCCCGTCTTCGCCCTGATCGTCGGGCCGACGAACTGACCGCCGAAGCCCAGGACCGGCGACCGCAGGCCGGGCAGGATCTCGGCGGTCGTGCGTTCGATCGAGAGCTGGTAGATCTCCTGCTTCGGTGTGGACACCAGTGGTTTGAGCACGGGCGGCACGGGCATCGGGCGTGTCCACGGCACTATCTCCGGTCTGGGACCGGACAACGTCTTCGACTCCTGGAACGTGTGCTCGCCGTGCGTCGAGCCCTCATGACCTTCTGCCGGTGCGAGCAGCTTCGGCACGCCGAACACGCCGGCCGCGATTCCTCCCGCGGCGAGCACACCTCGTCTGTTGAGCATCGCTGTTCCCCTAAGCGCCCCAAGGCGGAGGCGATCGTGAGAACGCTCCCGCGGCGGTGTGGATGCGGCGGAAACCTACGCCGGGCGCTCAGGGGGAACACCTAGTTCCGAGACCGGCTCATGTGTGCAGAGCCGACCGTCTCAAGAGGCCAGTGCGGCCTTCACGGCACGAGTGCGGTCGTCGGCGAGCACCTCGTCATCACCATTCTGAATCGCTTGCAGCACTTGGGAAACAACGGACTTGGTCGTGATCTTGGGCGCGTCGATGCCCGTCGTCATGTCCGTGTCGATGAAGCCGGCGTGCACGGCGATGACGTTGGTTCCCTGTTCCCGCAACGCTTCCCGCGTCGACTTGGTCAGCGACCACCCCGCCGCCTTCGACGCCGCGTAACCGCGCCAGGCCGGGCGGCCGAGGAACGACAGGATGCTCAGCACGTTGACGATCGCACCGCCGCCATTGGCTTTCAGAATGGGTGCGAACGCGTCCGTCGTGCGGACGATCCCGAAGAAGTTGACCTCGAATTCTGCCTTGATGCTGTCAACATCTTCCCCCGCGACGAGCACTCCGGCGTTGTTGATCACGATCGAGACGTCGCCGAGCTCCTTCGCCGCGGCCTCGACGGACGCGTCGTCGGTCACGTCCAGCTGGACCGGGATGACGCCTTCGTCCACAACGGACGCCGGATTCCGCGCACCGGCGTACACCTTCGCCCCGCGCTTCGCGAACTCCTGCGCGAACGCACGACCGAGCCCGCGGTTGGCCCCGGTCACCAGCACCACTGCCCCGTTGATGTCCACCACTACCTCCTAGGTTGGATTCTCAAACTCACCCTAGCGCCGTAAGTTGGATTTGCCAACTCACTGCTAGGATGGTCACATGACCCCCCGAACCTGCTCCGTGGCGAACGCACTGGAGGTCGTGGGCGAGCGCTGGTCACTGCTGGCGTTGCGCGAGGTCTTCTTCGGCAACACCCGCTTCGACCAGATCGCCGCGAACACCGGCGCGTCCCGCGACGTGCTCGCCGCACGGCTGAAGAAGCTGGTCGCCGCCGGCGTGCTGGAAAAGCGCCAGTACTCCGACCACCCGCCACGGCACGAGTACCACCTGACCGACTCGGGGCGCGCGCTGCACAACGTGCTGCTGATGCTCAAGGAGTGGGGCGACGCCTACGTGACCGAGGGCCCCCTCCCGCTCGTGAACGAGCACTCGTGCGGCCACGTGCTGGAGCCACGCGTCGTGTGCACGCACTGCGGTGAGGAGGCGGATTTGGAGTCACTGACCCGGTCCGCTGCGACTCCGGCGGCGTCGTGAGTCCGGACCTCGCCGCCCGGCTGGAAGCCCTGGGGCAGCAGATCGGCGCGACCTGGATGGTCGGATTCGAGAACTTCGACGGCGGCCACCCGTTCATCGAGGTCTCGGAGGGACCGACGTACCGGCTGGTGGCCTACGAACGCGGGCAGCGACTGTTCGCGAAGGAGACCCGCGAGCTCGACGAGATCCTGTACTGGGCTCTGTACGAGGTCACATGGACGATGGCGTACGGGTGGGCCGTGCGGCATCCCGTGGAGGGCGAGGAGCAGCGGTTCACCGCGTTCCGGCGGCAGGAGGAGCTGCTGGGCACGTTGGACCCGCGGTGGGCTTCGCGGGCGAGGGCCTCTCGGCCTAGTTGAGGAAGTCGGCGATGCGCTCATCGAGATCGTTGTGGCGGCGGTCGGCGCGGCGCCGCAGGCCCTTCACGCGTTCGACGATCCTGGACGACGACAACGGACCGATCGCGGCCAGTGCCTCAGCGGTCACCTGGTCGGCCTTCTCGTAGTCGCGGAGTTCCACGTACGCCGCAGCGATGTGGATCTGCGTCTTGGCGCGCGCCGTCACGCGATGTTCGGGGAGGGTGTTCAGAGCGCGCTCCAAGAGGGCGACGCCTTGCTGCGGACGGCCGGTGTCGCGCAGGCACTGGCCGATGTCGGACATCAGGTCGGACTCGCCGTAGAAGCTCAGCCAGTCAGGTTCGGTGCCGTCGCGGTCGAACGAGCGTTGGGCGTTGTCCAGCGCTTCCTTGGTGCCTTTAGCGTCACCGAGAAGAGCAAGACCGCGCGCCTCGATGGCGTGCAGGTAGGCGCCGAGGGCCGGAGTGGCGTCGCCATTGGCGAGCTGGAGAGCGGACCGGGCCAGCGCCGCGGCGTGCTGTGCGTCGCTGGGGTTCTGGGCGACTTCGATCGTCACCCGGCTCATCTCACCGAGAACGTTGGCGGCGTAAAGGGTGTCACCGGCTTGCCGCGTCAGGTTGAGGGCCTGGGTGTAGTACTGCTGTCCCAGCGCGTGCCGGCCGCTGTCCACGCTGTTGAGCCCGGCGAGCCAGGTCGCCTCAGCCACAACGGAACAGAGCTCGCGGCCAACGCGCTCGGTGTATGTGCCACGCAACGCCGCTTGTGCTTGGTGGTGCAGGAATTGCACCACCAGAGGCCGCGTGATGCCGCCACCATGCCGCCGGTGCATCTGCTCGAACTGCCGGACCATCATCGACATGGCCTCGACATCAGCCGAGCCGACCCGCGCGCCTTCTGCGTGAGCCGGCGCCATGGTGAGCGCGAGCCAGGCAGGCTGGGCGAACGCCGCCGCGGTGAAAGCGGACCCCATCAGAAAGTTCCGCCGGTTCAGGTCGCGCCCGGATAGCTCAGCCACGATCGTGATCGTGCCATCGATGGTCGGCGCGCACGCGAACCCGTCGAACGTGTCGTCGACCGGGCTTCGGTCAGCGAACCCGCAGTCTTCGGTACGCACCTGATAGCCGAGGCGGCTGGTCAGCACTTTCGCAACTATTCGAGGTACCGGCCAGCGTGGTTGGGCGCCTTCCAACATCCGTTTGACCGACGTCGTCGTGCCGAGGTGCACTCCCTCCTTGGCGCCCATCGTGACGATCGCGCGGGCCAGCGCGCAGTTGCTCAAGCCTGCCTCGGCGAGCAACGCGCGCAACGCCACGTTCTCCACATCACTGACGGTAGCGCTTCGTTCGCCTCCAAAACGGCGGTCCGGTAAGTGGGACGGACGTGGGACCCCTGAGACTCTTGTGCTTTCACCAGGGCTGACTGTGCGACTGCCACCGAACGACACCGCCGCGTTCACTGGTCACATCGGCTTCCGGAGAGGACATCCCATGCACGTTCAGCAACAACAACGCGCCCGCACGCTCGTCTCGCCTGCCTTCTTCGACCGCCTCGTCGCTCGAGTCAGGACCGACCACGGCTTCAACCTCGCACTCGCGGAACGGGTGGTGGACCAGGCGCTCGCGTTCCTCAAGGCGTGCGCGGACAACCGCGGAGTACCTCTGTCGCCGAGCTGGCACGTGGACGTGGGATGGCACGCGTTCCTGCTGTACACGCGGGAGTACGCGGAGTTCTGCCATCGGGTCGCGGGACGATTCATCCACCACGTTCCGACCGATCAGCCGAGCGATCCCCCAAAGGTGGAGATGGTCGACACGGTGGCGGCGATCATCGCGTCCGGCTATGAAGTCGACATCGAGCTGTGGGAAGGTCCCGGCCGGTGCGACACCGACAAGTGCCACGGGTGCGCCAGCGGTTGCCACGACGATCCGCCGCCGATCCCGCCCCACCGAGGAGCCTGATGCGCTGGGAAGACCTGCCCGCCGAGGTTCGGGACGCGGTCGCGCGGCGCACCGGCAGGGTCTCCGCGTCCGAGCGGGTCACCGGCGGCGTCAACTCCGACTTCACCGCCGCGCTCGACACGGCGCACGGCCGCTTCTTCTGCAAGGCCACCAGCGCCACCAGTCGCACGGCCTGGATGCTCCGCAACGAACTCACTGTCCACCCGCACCTGCCCGACATCGCCCCCGCGCTGCACTGGCACGTCGACACGGGCAACTGGCTGGTGCTCGGCTTCGAGCACGTCGACGGCCGGCACCCGGACTTCTCGCCCGGTTCGCCGGACGTCACTCCGACCGTCGATGCCGTCAGCGACCTGCACGCGAAGCTCACGCCGTGTCCCGCCAAGGTGGCGAGCTTCGCGGAGCACTGGCGGCAACTGTCGGCGTGGCAGCGCATCGACCCCGAAGGCGTCGATCCGTGGACTCGGCAGCACATCGACCGGTTCCGGGAGATGGAGCGGCAGGCACTGGATCTCGCCAAGGGCGACACGTTGCTGCACACCGATCTGCACGCGCTGAACGTTCTGGTGAGCGACCGGCTTCGCATCGTGGACTGGGCGTGGGCGCGCAAGGGGCAGCCTTGGGTCGACCGGGCTTTCCTGCATCTGAGACTGATGCTCGCAGGACACGAACCGCACGACGACGAGGTGCCCGACGAGTTCGTCGTGGCGGTCTACGGGGTGTGGCTGTACAACGCTCAGCGGGGCAAGCCGCGTGGGCTGGCGGACGTCGCGCAGCGGTGGGCCCGGCACCGAGTAGGTTGATCGGCATGAGTGAGGACGACGCGGACGAGTTCGCCGAGGACGACGACTTCGAGGACGAGGAAGACCCCGACGACCTCTTCGCCGTCACGCCCGAGCCGCGCACGGTCTGTCACCTGTGCGGGGGTGCGAGCTACATCGCGGCGCCCACGCTGGCGATCATCGGCGGTGCGCCGCGGACCGTGGACAACGGGCGGGAGTGCCCGCATTGCAGCGGGGCTCGGACGTTCAACGGGCTGATTCCGCCCCTTTAGGTCCTGGCCGTGACAGCGCGCTGCCAGTCGAGGAACTCGGCGACGCTGAGCCGTGCCACTTCCTCGCCGATGACGTCGAGGGCGAGGTCCGAGGAACGCTTGAAGCGCACGCAGGACTTGCCCATGTCGAGCTTCTTGCCGGTGGCCAGGTACCTGGAGCGGAACGACTCCTCGCCCGGTCCCATCACGGTGGTCAGGTACACGGAGCAGTAACGCTTCTGGCCGGCCAGGGCCACGTAGCTGAGCGGCTGCTTGTTGTACGTCGGACCGCTCACCTCCATGGGCACGTGCCAGGTGATCATTCCCCACATCATCCCCTCGACGTAGCCGTCGGGAAGGTTGGCGAGGATGACGTCGCGCACAGCGCTGACCTCGGCACGCTGCTCATCAGGCAGTTCGGCGAGGTACTCGGCGACCGTGGAGGCTTTGCTCTGCACCATGCGCGTACGGTAATCGCTCGTGGAGGTCTTGACCCGAGCCCAATGGCACGAATTGCGGGAAGAGCACGTTGCTCGCATGCGCCGGTTCACGGGGCCGCATCTGGAGCGGAAGCTTCGCAAAGAGAAGCACCCGGTCATGGACTTCCTCTTCACGTACTACAGCCATCGGCCCGTGCGGCTCGAACGGTGGCACCCGGGGCCCGGCGTGACCCTCGAGGACGCCGACGAGTACCTGGAGTTTCCGCACTACAAGGCCACTCCAGAGGGCGTCACGCTCGACGTCGAGAGCTTCGTCGCACAACGTGAGAAGACGCTGGAGTTCGTCAAGGCGCTGCTCACGGCGACGCTCAGCAGGCCGGCGCGGCTGGGCTGCTTCGGGCTCCACGAATGGGCGATGGTCTACCGGCAGCGGCCCGAGGAGGTGCGGCACAACGCGTGGCCGTTGCGCCTGGGCCGCGACGGGACCGACCGGGTGGTCGAGTCGAGCCGGATCCAGTGCGGGCACTTCGACGCGTTCCGCTTCTTCACGCAGCCCGCACGGCCGCGCAACACCCTCCAGCCCACGCGGGACGACCAGGTCCTGAACGAGCAGCCGGGGTGCCTGCACGCGAACATGGACCTGTTCAAATGGGCGTACAAGCTGGAGCCCGCGACGCCGTCCGATCTGGTCGCCGACTGCTTCGAACTGGCCGCTGACGTGCGCGAACTCGACATGCAGGCCTCTCCGTACGACCTGGCGGACCTCGGCTACCGGCCGGTGCCGATCGAGACCCCCGATGGGCGCGCGGAGTACGTGCGGAGGCAGGCGGCGTTCGCTGAGTGGGCGCGACCGTTGCGAGAACGGCTCGTGATCGTGTGCCAGTCGATACTTACAGTGACTTCACTTCGCTGACGGAGTTCACCTGTTAGCGTGATTGGCGGTCGTCGGGGGCCGCTGAGTAGTTGTGAGGAATCGATGTCTCGACACCGCGCGCTGCGGGCGAGGGTGCGGCGTGGGATTGCCAAGTGGCCCGTGCTCATCGTCGTCTTCGTCGTGCTGATCGGGCTCGCTTGGCTCGCGTGGTCGTGGGCCGGTGGAGTGCTCGACAGACGTGCCCAGGCGCTGGCCAAGGACTGCAGCGAGGGCGACTCCGTGCTCCGCGTTGCCGCGACGCCGAGTGTTGCAGAGGCCGTTGCCGAGGTCGCGCGCGCGTGGAGCGCCACTCGGCCCGTTGTGTACGACCACTGCATCGCCATCGAAGTGACCTCCGCGGACTCGTCCGCGGTGCTGGACGGCCTGACCACGACCTGGGACGAGTCGAAGCTCGGCAAGCGGCCGCACGCGTGGCTGCCCGACTCGACGCTGTGGGCGAACCGCCTGAGTGCGCTGAACGCGAAGCTGGTGGGCTCGGCGCCGAAGTCCGTGGGCACGTCACCGGTCCTGCTCGCGGCTCCGGAGGCCGCCGCGCCGGTGCTGAAGGACTTCCGGTGGTCGGACATGCCCGAGGTCACGGACTGGAGCAAGTTCGGCCAGTCCTGGGGACGGTTCAGCGTCGCGATGCCTGACCCGTCCGCGAACACCGCTTCCGCGCTGGCGATCCAGTCGGCACTGGCCGACGGCAAGGGGCCCGTGACGGCGGAGTCGCTCGGTTCCGACGCGTCGAAGTCCAAGCTGTCGAAGCTCGCGGCCGCGGTGCCGCCGGAGGTTCCGCCGACGACGCGCGACGCACTGGGACGTCTCGGTGACAGCGCGACGGTCAACGCGGCGGGCTTCTCGGTCACGCCGGTGTCCGAAGTGGACCTGTTCAAGCACAACACCGGCAAGGAAGCGCCCTCGAAACCTCTCGTCGGCGTGCTGCCAGCCGGACCGGCTCCGGTGGCGGACTTCCCGTACGTGGCACTCGGCGGCTCCGAGGTCGGCGAAGCGGAACAGCGTGCGGCGCAGGCGTTCCGCGAGTTCATGACCGAGCCCGCGCAGCAGGCCATCCTGGCGCGCGGCGGGTTGCGCGTCGAGTCCACTCAGGACCGTCCGTCACCTTCGCCGGGTGTTTCCTGGTCCGCTGTCACGGAGAACCTGGTCGCCGCCGACGCGACGACCACGCAGCAGATCTCCTCGGCCTGGACCTCCGCAGATCGCGGCGGGCAGGTCGTCACGGTACTGGCGGACGTCTCCACGTCGATGAAACCCCGGCTGGACAAGGTGAAGGCGGCCCTGCGCGGCCAGGTCGACCGGTCGGTGTCGGGATCGTTCGGGCTGTGGGAGTTCGCACGGGACCTCGACGGGTCGAAGCCCTACAAGCAGCTGGCCGGAACCGCACCGGTGACGGAGAAGCGCGAGGCGCTGCGCAAGGCCATCGACGGGCTCAAGACCTCTGACGGCTCGCAGCTCTACAGCGCGCTGGCGGCCTGCTACGAGGCGGCGCACGACGGGTTCGTGGCCGGGCGGGTCAACCGGGTCGTGGTGATCACCGACGGCACGTCGGACGGCGGGATCGACCTGAAGGGGTTGAAGTCCCAGCTGCACGGGACGGATCTCGCGATCAGCTTCATCGCCATCGGCGGTGAGGTGGACAAGGCGGCGCTGACGGACATCGCGGAAACCACCGGTGGTTCGGTGTCCTTGGTGGAGAACGTCGACGGCGTCGACGCGGCTCTCGGCCAGGTGCTGTCCACGAAGGCCTGACGGGAACCCCCGGCAGACGTCGATCGTTGCTCCCCGCATGGGGGATCCACGGATTCTGGTCGCGTCGTTGCCGTTCGCCGGGCACGTCGGCGCGATGGCTGCGGTGTCAGGAGAACTGGTGCGGCGCGGCCACGACGTCGTGGTGCACACCGGCGCGAAGTACCGGCACAAGTTCGAGGGCGCGGAGTGGTTGCCGTGGAAGCACGCGCCGGACTTCGACGACGCCCTGCTCGCGCAGACGTTTCCGAGCGTGGGAAACGGCAAGGGCATGCGGGCGAACTTCGCGAACGTCCGCGACGTGCTGGTCGGCACGGGCGCGGCGCAGGCACGCGACGTCCTGGAGGCGGAGTTCGACCTGGTCGTGACGGATCACCTGGCGTTCGGGGCCGCGATGGCCGCCGAGATCCGGCAGGTGCCGTGGGCAACGGTCGCTGTGACGCCGCTGGTCGCCAGTCGTCCGTTGGCCCGAGTGGTGTCGGCGCTGATCGTGGACGGGATGTTCAACCGCATGCGCGCGGAGGCGGGCCTGAAGCCGAGACCTGGCTCGCTGGAGGCCTTCTACTCACCGGAACTCGTGCTGGCACAAGGGGTTCCCGAGCTCGAGACCGTGCGGGTGCCGTCGCAGGTGCGCTTCACCGGGAGGCTGATCTCTCCACCGGCGCGGACCGGCCTGCCCGAGTGGTGGCCGGATCTCGACGGCAGGACCGTGGTGCACGTGACCCAGGGGACGCTGGAGACCGGTGCGGAAGACCTGCTGAAGCCCGCGATCGAGGCGCTCGCCGGGCATGACGCGCTGGTGGTGGCCACAACCGGAGGCGCGCCGGTGGAAACCTTGGGAGCGTTGCCGGACAACGTGCGCGCGGCTCCGTTCATCCCCCACGACCTGCTGCTGCCGCGGACCGACGTGATGATCACCAACGGCGGGTGGGGCGGCGTGCTGGCGGCGGTGGAGGCGGGCGTGCCGCTCGTCGTCGTACCGGGGGAGCTGGACAAGTCCCAGGTGGCTCGCCGGGTGGCCCTGGCGGGAGCCGGGGTGGTGCGCAGGAAGCCCAAGCGGCTCAGGGCGGCGGTGGACCAGGTGCTCGCCCAGCCACGCCACCGGGAACGCACCCTTGAACTCGGGCAGAAGATCAAGGCTGCCGGTGGCGCGGCCGTGGCGGCGGACCTGGTCGAGGAACTGCTCAGGCGACGTTGAAGCGGTCGGGGTCCGGGCCGGTGCGGGTGCCGTTGTCCAGTTCGGCGATCACGGTCATGTCGTCCTGGGCCAGCTCGAAGTCGAAGATGTCGATGTTCTCCTTGATCCGGTACGGCGTGACGGACTTCGGGATCACGACGTTGCCGAGCTGGACGTGCCAGCGCAGCACGATCTGGGCAGGGGTCTTGCCGTACTTGTCGGCGAGACCCGTGATGTCGGGCTTGTTCAGCAACGCGCCCTGGGCCAGCGGTGACCACGCCTCGGTGACGATGCGGTGGGTGACGTGGACCTTGCGCATCTCTTCCTGTTGCAGCAACGGGTGCAGCTCGATCTGGTTCACCGCCGGGGTGGTCGGGAACTCGTCGAAGAGTCGCTGCAGGTGTCGCGTGTGGAAGTTCGAGACACCGATCGCCCTGACGCGGCCGTCGGCGTAGAGCTTCTCCAACGCGCGCCAGGATTCCGGGTAGAGGTTGCGCTCGGGGACCGGCCAGTGGATGAGGTAGAGGTCGAGCACGTCGCGGCGCAGTCGCCTCATGCTCTCGTCGAACGCGCGCAGCGTCGAGTCGTAGCCCTGGTCGGAGTTCCACAGCTTGGTCGTGATGAACAGGTCGGGGACGCCGGCGATCGCGTCGCCGACACCGGACTCGTTGCGGTAGGCGGCCGCCGTGTCGATGCTGCGGTAGCCGGCTTCGATCGCGGTCGTGACCGCGCCGGCCACCTGGTCCTCGGGCACCTGGAAGACGCCGAAGCCCAGTTGAGGGATCCGTACTCCGTTGTTCAACGAGATCAGCGGAACCATGCGGGTAGCTTGGCATCGTTGTAGACGTCCCGCATCGCCTTGATCGTGTCCATGATTTCGTGTCTCACCTCGTTCGGTGCCAGCACTTCCACGTCGGCGCCGAATTTGAGCAGGTCAGCAACGGCGTGCCGGGTGGACTCGGTCGGGAAGCCGAACTCCTCCCCCGGTTCCGGCGCGGTTTCGGAGATCACTCGCGCCTGGTAGCCGCTGAGCAGGTACCTGGTCTTGTCGAGGCCTGCTCGCGTCATGCGGACCGTGATGCGCTCGCCGTACATGCGGGCCTCGAACTGCTCCGACCACTGCGCCCAGTACCGCGCGAGATCGAAGTCCTCCTGGCGTTCGAACGTGTCCTGTGTGGTCTGCAGGGTCAGCACGCGCGACACGCGGTAGGTGCGGCCGCTGCCGACGAAGTACCAGGTGCCTGCCTTGAGGACCAGGCCGTACGGGTCGACCTCGCGCTCGACCGTCTGGTTGCCCCAGCGCCGGTAGGTCATGCGGACCCTGCGCTGCTCCCAGACGCGTCCGCGATCGTGGCGAGGTGCTCGGTGGGCTCGTCGCCGCGGAACCACGTCGGGGTGTCGAGGTGGAAGCGCTGGCGGATCTGCTCGGCCCTGGCTCTCAGCTCGGTCGGCAGCGCGGCGAGGAGCTTGAGCTGGGCGGCGGCCGCGAACTCCTTGAGCCCGAGCTCCTCCGCCGGGCCTGGAAGCCCGGCGAGGAACAACGACCGGGCCTCGCCGGTGGTGAGGCCGGTCAGGCGAGTGCGGTAGCCGTCGATCAGCTGGTAGCCGCCCGCGGGGCCGCGGTCGGCGTAGACGGGGATGCCGGCGGCGCCCAGCGACTCGATGTCGCGGTAGATCGTGCGGGGCGAGACCTCGAGCTCCTCCGCCAGTTCGTCCGCCGTCATCCGGCCCCTCGACTGGAGGAGCAACAGAACCTGGATGAGGCGGCTGGACTTCATCCGTCAAACCTGACACGAACTGTCAGGATTTGCCAGCAGAGTGGTCTGCATGAAGGCAACCGGAACCATCGAAGTGAAGAGCTGGGACGAGAACACCTGGGACGGCCGCCCCTACAAGGAGGTCGAGGGACGCAAGCTGACCGAGGCGCACGTCCAGTTCTCCTACGCGGGCGACGTCAGCGGCATCGGCAACTGCAGGTACCTGATGTCCTACGGGGACACCGTGTGCTGGACCGTCGCCTTGGAGGAGATCACGGCCGACGAGGGCACGCTGGTGCTGCGGCACGTCGGCGCGTACCGCGAAGGTGTCGAGGCCGTGATCGAGATCGTGGACGGCACCGGCGCCTACGCGGGCGCGCGAGGTGCGGCGACGGTCAACTGGGCGGAGGATGGCAGCGCCACCTACACCCTGGAGTACGAGGTCTGAAGATGACCAACGCCCCCATCTACGACGCGACCAAGCAGCGGATCACCGAGCTGGTCAGAGGCAGGGATCCGCAGACGCCCGTGGCGGCGACCCCGGGCTGGTCGGTCAAGGACGTGGTGGCGCATCTGGCCGGCGGTCTGCGTGACTTCGTGGACCGCCGGTTCGACGGCGTCGAGTCGGGCGAGTGGGGCGAACGGCAGGTCCGCGACCGCAAGGACAACTCGCTGGACGACGCCTTCGCCGAGTGGGACGCGAACCGTCAGCTGGCTTCGGAGTTGTTCGACACGCCCATGGGATCCGTGCTGATCTCTGAGGTCGTGCAGCACGAGCACGATCTCCGTGCGGCGCTCGGGGTCCCCGGCGACCGCGACGGCGTCGCCGTGCGGGCGGCGATCACGAAGCCGTTGCAGCAGCTCGACCAGCGGATGCGGGAGAACGGGGTGCCCGCGTTGCGGATCACGCTGGAGCACGGGGACCGCGTGCTCGGGCACGGTGAGCCCGCCGGGACGTTGCGGACGACGTCGTTCGAGCTGATGCGGGCCATCGGCGGGCGTCGGTCGCCAGACCAGATCAAGGCGCTGGACTGGGACGGCGATCCGGACACGTGGATCGCCGCCCTCGCCCTGTTCGGACGGCATCGGGCGGAGCCGTTCGAGGGGTAACTTGTCCGGTCGTGAACGACTGGCTGGCAGACACGCGGGACTCCTACGACACGGTGGCGGTCAGCTACGCAGGCTCCATGCGCGGCAAGCTGGCCGAGCTGCCGCACCTTCGTGCGGCGCTGCGGTTGTTCGCCGAGGAGGTCCGCGGGCCGGTGGCGGACGTCGGCTGCGGGCCGGGAGAGGTCACGGCGCACCTGCACTCGCTCGGCGTGAACGCGTTCGGCGTCGACCTCTCGCCCGCGATGATCGAGCTGGCCAGGCGCGACCACCCCGGACTGCGGTTCGAGGTGGGGTCGATGACGGAGCCGCTCGGCACCCAGGTGGGGGCGTGCTCGCGTGGTGGTCGTTGATCCATGTGCCCGACGACGAGGTGCCCACGGTCTTCCGGCACTTCTACGAGGCGTTGCGGCCGGACGGTTTGCTGCAGCTCGGTTTTCACGTCGGTGACGAGTCACGGTTGAAGACGCGGGGCTACGGCGGGCATCCGATGCGGGTGCACGTTCATCTGCGGCGGCCGGAGCGGGTGGCGGAGTGGTTGCGAGCGGCCGGGTTCGCCGTCGAGGCGCAATGGCTGCTCGGCACCGACGGGGCGGTCGTGTTCGCCCGGCGCGAGTGAGACCATCTGGCGGTGTCAGACGAGAACGACCAGGCGTGTCAACGGTGCGGCGAGACCGTTGAGCTGAGCCAGGACGACTACGAGCTCTTCGAGCGGATACACCCCGAGTGCTTCCACTACGCGTTCGAGCACGACCTGAACAAGCCGGGCATCAGCGTCGACGAGGACTGCGGCGACCCAGCCTGCCCATCGGGCGCGTGACAAATGGGCGCACCCCCGAGTGCGCCCATTTCACCACCCGGATCAGCTGTTGTACGCGGAGAGCGGCGGGCAGGAGCAGACCAGGTTGCGGTCACCCTTCGCGCCGTCGATGCGGCGGACCGGCGGCCAGATCTTCGGAGCACCCTTGCCGGCGGGGAAGACGGCTTCCTCGCGGGTGTACGGGTGGTTCCACTCGCCGGCCGTCACGCAGGCCGCGGTGTGCGGGGCGTTGCGCAGCGGGTTGTCCTCGACGGGCCACTCGCCAGCGCCGACGCGGTCGATCTCGCGCTTGATGGCGATCATGGCGTCGATGAACCTGTCGATCTCGGCGAGGTCCTCGGACTCGGTCGGCTCGACCATCAGGGTGCCGGCGACCGGGAACGACATCGTCGGCGCGTGAAGGCCGTAGTCCGCGAGGCGCTTGGCCACGTCGTCCACCGTCACGCCGGTGGCCTTGGTGATCGGGCGCAGGTCGAGGATGCACTCGTGGGCCACGAAGCCGCCCTCACCCGTGTACAGGACCGGGTAGTGCTCGTCCAGCCTGCGCGCCACGTAGTTCGCGGCGGCCACGGCGGTCAGGGTCGCGCGGCGCAGGCCGTCGCCGCCCATCATGCGGACGTACGCCCACGAGATCGGCAGGATCGACGCGGAACCCCAGGGGGCGGCGCTGATGGGCCCGACACCCGTCGCCGGGCCCGCCGTGGGCTGCAGCGGGTGGTTCGGCACGGAACGGGGCGAGGTGCGAGCGACGCCGATCGGGCCGACGCCGGGGCCACCGCCGCCGTGCGGGATGCAGAACGTCTTGTGCAGGTTCAGGTGCGAGACGTCCGAGCCGAACTTGCCGTAGCGCGCCAGGCCGATCAGGGCGTTGAGGTTCGCGCCGTCGACGTACACCTGGCCGCCCGCGTCGTGGACCAGGCCGCAGACCTCGCTCACGGTGTCCTCGTACACGCCGTGGGTCGACGGGTAGGTGATCATGATGGCGGCGAGGTCGTCGGCGTGCTCGGCGACCGTGGAGCGCAGGTGGCCCATGTCGATGTTGCCCTTGTCGTCGCACTTCACGACGACGACGCGCATGCCGGCCATGACGGCGGACGCGGCGTTGGTGCCGTGGGCGGAGGACGGGATCAGGCAGACGTCGCGGTCGGCGTTGCCGTTCGCGCGGTGGTAGGCGCGGATCGCCAGCAGGCCGGCGAACTCGCCCTGCGAACCGGCGTTGGGCTGCAGCGACACGGCGTCGTAGCCGGTGACCTCCGCCAGCCAGGCCTCGAGGTCAGAGACGATCTTCAGCAGGCCCTTGGCGTCCTCGACGGGCGCGAACGGGTGCAGGGTCGAGAACTCCGGCCACGTGATGGACTCCATCTCCGCGGTGGCGTTCAGCTTCATCGTGCAGGAGCCGAGCGGGATCATGCTGCGGTCGAGCGCGACGTCCTTGTCCGACAACGCACGCAGGTAGCGCAGCAGCGCGGTCTCCGAGCGGTGCGCGTGGAAGACCGGGTGGGTCAGGTAGTCCGAGGTGCGGCGCAGGTCGGACGGGATGCCGTCGGCGGTGTCGGCGTCGATGGCGTCCACATCGGCCTTGGTGACACCAAAGGCTTCCCACACGGCAACGACGTGCGCGCGGGTCGTCTTCTCGTCACACGCGATGGCGACCACGTCGGCGTCGACCTGACGCAGGTTGATGCCGGCGGCACGTGCCTTCTCGACCACCGCGGCGGCCTGGCCCTCGACGCGCACCTCGACGGTGTCGAAGAACTCGCCGTGCACGACGTCGAGACCGGCCTCGCACAGGCCCGTGGCGAGCACGGTGGCCAGGCGGTGCACGCGGGTCGCGATGGCGCGCAGACCCTCGGGGCCGTGGTAGACGGCGTACATGGAGGCGATCACGGCCAGCAGCACCTGCGCGGTGCAGATGTTCGAGGTGGCCTTCTCGCGGCGGATGTGCTGCTCACGCGTCTGCAGCGCGAGGCGGTAGGCCAGCGAGCCGTCGGCGTCGACGGAGACACCGACCAGCCGGCCGGGCAGCTGACGCTCCAGACCGGAACGGACGGCCATGTATCCGGCGTGCGGGCCACCAAAGCCGATCGGCACGCCGAAACGCTGCGTGGTGCCGATGACGACGTCCGCGCCGATCTCGCCCGGCGCACGCAGCAGCGTCAGCGCCAGCAGATCGGCGGCGACGACGGCCTGCGCACCGGCGGCGTGGATCTCCTCGATCACCGCGGCCTGGTCGCGCACGACACCGGACGCACCGGGGTAGGACAGGAGAACGCCGAAGAAGTCACCGCCCAGGCCGAGGCCCTCGATGCCCTGCGACAGATCCGCGACCACGATCTCGATGCCCAGCGGCTCCGCGCGCGTCTCGATGACGGCCAGCGTCTGCGGCAACGTGTCGGCGTCGATGACGAACTTGTTCGACTTGGAGCGGCCCGCGCGGCGCACCAGGGTCATCGCCTCGGCGGCGGCCGTCGACTCGTCCAGCATGGACGCGTTCGCGACCGGCAGGCCGGTCAGGTCGCCGACCATGGTCTGGAAGTTCAGCAGCGCCTCGAGACGGCCCTGCGAGATCTCCGGCTGGTACGGCGTGTACGCGGTGTACCAGGCAGGCGACTCGAGCACGTTGCGCAGGATCACGCCCGGCGTGACGGTGTCGTAGTAGCCGAGACCGATCATCTGCGTCATCGGCCGGTTCTGCGACGCGAGCTCACGCAGCTCGGCCAGCGCCTCGGTCTCGGTGGCCGGGGCGGGCAGGTCGAGCACGAGGTCGCGCTCGTGAATGGACGACGGCACCGCGTGCTGCGCCAGCTCCTCCAGCGACCCGACGCCGATGACGTCGAGAATGCGCGCGAGCTCGGCAGGTCGCGGACCGATGTGGCGGTCGGCGAACGGGGTGCCGTGCTCGAGAGCGGCGAGAGGAATGCGGTCCTGCGTCATCAAACGCCTCCGGGGGGCTGCGGGCACACTTGTCCTGGTGCCCTCCCCGCTCTGTCCGTACCCGTCACGGGCGCCTGAGAGGTTCACCCCGGCCTTGACTGGGGCTTTCACCGTCGGCGGGACCCCAGAAAAACTCTTCAGCGGTCCACTTTCCAGAGGCGTCTCGCTCACGCGGTCCTGGATGCCTGAGAGGTTCCCGGGGAGGGACTTGCTCCTTCGGCGCCGGGCTCGAAACCCGGTCTCTCCCGCCTGAGTTCAGCGACTACCCGCGAAGAATACCCGCAGGCAGCCCACCTAGTCCCTAGGGACGCGACCTACGTCTCAACCGGCCAGCGCGTTCCGCAACCGATCGGTGTCCACGCCGAGACCGCGCAGCTCCTCTCCGACCGGGCCTGCCGGATCGTCGAGCAAGCCCAGGAGCAGGTGCGCCGTCCCCACGACCTCGTCACCGCGTCGTGCCGCGACGAGCTTCGCCCTCTCCATCGCCCGCTCGACCGCACCACCGGAGCGCCCGCGGTCAGCAGCGCGGCCAGATCCGCCCCCGCCGCACGCAATGCCGCCGCACCACCGGACCCGTGCTCGGGACGCAGCCGCCGGCGCTGACGGTGAGCTGGTGGTCGAGCGTCAGCACCGCCGCCACCAGGTCGAGCGCCGTCGGTTCCGGTCGTCCTGCGGCCACCGCGAGCCTGCTCGCCTCGTTGTGCACGGCGACCAGCATCGGCCCGCCCAAGCCGCGGCCGCGCACCATGAAACCGGTCAGCCAGCGCACGTAACCGCGACCGGACTCGCCCTCCAGCGCCCCGGCCTTGCGCAACAGCCACACGGCGGGCGCCTCCTCCTCGCCGGAGGCCTTGCCCACGGCGGAGATCGCCGCCTCGACGTCGAACCGGCGAACCGTGAACAGGTCAGCGGCGCGCCCGAACCCCAGCCGCAGCAGGGCGAGCGAGACGTGGGTCGTGGTCAGCACACCGTCCCCGGCGTCGGCGATCGCCTGGCGCAGGCACGCACGCAGCGCCTCGCTTTCGGGCAAAGCCGTCTCAGCCAGGCCGGCCTGGTCATGGGCCGCGCGCAGCAGGGCCGTCACGTTCGCGTCCGGCACGCCGCCGGTTCCCCCGTCGTCACCGGCCCAGTTCTCGGTTCCGCACGCGGCGGCGTAGGCGCCCAGCGAGTTCCGGCCCAGGGAGTTCCGGCCCAGCGCGCGACCGGCACCGCCGGAGTCGGCGAGCGCGATCAGCAGGTTCTCCGTGCCGACGAACCCGAACTCCAGCTTGGCCGCCCGCCGCACGGCCGCGATCAGCACCTTCGACAGCTCTCGCGAAGGGGTGACGGCGCAGGTGATGCTGTTCATGCCGTTGACGCTAGGGAGAAACGAGATCTGGCCGCTTCTGCCGACCGGCCAGCGAACGCGGCCGGTCGGCCACGATCCGCACGTCCAAAGATGACGGTCAGCCCGTCGCGCGCTCCCGGCGCCGGCGGGTCAGCTCGTCCTCGGTCATGGGAGCGATCTCCACGCCGTCCGCACGTTCGGCCGGGAACTCGTGGATGGTGCCGCTGATCTCGCGCATCGCACCGCTCACCGCGATGCCGAACACGCCCTGACCGCCCTGCAGCAGGTCGACGACCTCTTCAGGAGAGGTGCACTCGTAGACGGTCGTGCCGTCGGAGAACAGGGTGATCTTCGCCAGGTCCTGCACGCCGCGCCGGCGCAGGTGGTCGACCGCGACGCGGATGTTCTGCAGCGAGACGCCGGTGTCCAGAAGTCGCTTCACGACCTTCAGAACGAGGATGTCCTTGAAGGAGTACAACCGTTGGCTGCCGGAGCCGTGTGCCATCCGTATCGTCGGAGCGACGAGTCCTGTCCGGGCCCAGTAGTCGAGCTGCCGGTACGTGATGCCCGCGATCTGGCACGCTGCCGGACCCCGGTAACCGACGAGCTCGTCCGGCAGCGAGGAGTCCGGGAACAGCTCGCCCTGCTGCCCGGATTCGGCCCGAACGGGCGCTTCCTCGACCACGCCTGCCTCCCCTCGGAACGGCCACGAAACTCATGACCGTCAAGCCGCTACGTCAGCTCACGCGAACCAGCGACGTCCACTCGAGTTCGACGGTAAGACCGGTCCGATGGCAGGTCAACGCGACGCGCGGGGAGTGTCTACCCTCAACCTCAGGTTGAGAGTCATACCGTCACCCGAACCAGGACGTTCAGGTGACGTTTAGTGATCGTTTAGCGGGTAAATCGAGCGGAAAGTAGCCCAAAAGAGCGACACGCTGGTGGAGTACGCCGATTCCAAACGAGACAGACAGCGACACGCTGCAAATCAGGTGTCAGCGCCGCGACAGCGCTTATGTATCCGCTCCGCGGAAGTCCTCCGGTGAGACCGAGTCGAGGAACTCGCGGAACTTCTCCACCTCGTCCTCCTGCTCGTCCGGGATGATGAGGCCGGCCTCGGCCAGCACGGACTCCTCGGCGTGGATCGGGACGCCCACGCGCAACGCCAGCGCCACCGAGTCGGAAGGCCGTGCGGACACCCGCACGTCGCCGTCGAAGACGAGTTCCGCGAAGAACGTGCCCTCTTGCAGGTCGGTGATCCGCACCTGTTCGAGGTTGCGCCCCAGCGCCCCGATGACGTCCTTCAGCAGGTCGTGCGTGAGAGGCCGGGCAGGGCGGACGCCCTGTTGCTCGAGTGCGATGGCCGTCGCCTCGACAGAGCCGATCCAGATCGGCAGGTACCGCTCTCCCTCGGTTTCGCGAAGGAGAAGGATCGGTTGGTTCTGGGGCAGCTCCACCCGCACGCCGACAACGCGCATCTCGCTCATCGGGCCTCGCCTCCCTCTGCTCGTTCGGGGAGTACCCGGATCCACACCCGAGCATCCCCCGGCGTACGTGTTCGACGCTACCCGCCAAGCGGGCCGTGTGCTCAATCGTTGCGGGCAGATCGTGATCAAGACTGCATCGATCGCGAACAGATCAAGACTGGCGCAAGCCCGCTCTCACCAACAACGTGTGCAACGAGGTGAACAGGTCAGCCAATTCCCGAACGGTCTCGGGATCTGAGAAAGACTTCAGCAGAACCACCTCGTGATCCGCTGCCGCGCGAACCGCGCGCAGGTGCTCGCGCTCGACGCCGAGTCCGGTCATCGTCCGGATCGTGCGGAGCGCGGTGATGTCGTCGGCGGTGAAACGGCCACCGGGGCCGGGGCGCAGCAGACCGTCGCGTTCCAGCTGGGACAGCTGCTCGGCGCTGATTCCGCTCTGGGACAGCAGATCGATCCGCGACACCGAGGTCGAGTCTACGGGAGCGGAGTCGAGCTGCTCACGGATCACCTTGAGCGGCAGGTACCTGTCGCGTTGCGCGGACAGCACGAACCGCAGCCTCTCGACGTCCGCCACGCTGAACTGGCGGTAGCCGGAGGCGGTGCGTGCCGGGCGGACCAGCCCCTCCGCTTCCAGGAAGCGGATCTTGGAGATGGTGACCTCGGGGAACTCGGGGCGGAGCTGTGACAGCACCGCCCCGATGCTCAGTCCCCCACGTTGTGGCCGCCCGGCCGTCACGTGTCAGGCTCCCGCGGAGCCAGGACCCGTCAGGAAGACGAGACGGAACTTGCCGATCTGGACCTCGTCGCCGTTCGCGAGGACGGCCTGGTCGACCGGCTCGCGGTTGACGTAGGTGCCGTTGAGGCTGCCGACGTCGATGACGACGAACTCGCCGCTCTCCCTGCGGAACTCGGCGTGGCGGCGCGAGACCGTCACGTCGTCGAGGAAGATGTCGCTGTCGGGGTGGCGCCCTGCGCTCGTCGTGTCGCGGTCCAGCAGGAACCGGGAACCGGCGTTCGGGCCGCGCTTCACCACGAGCAGCGCGGAACCGGCGGGAAGGGCGTCAACACCGGCAACGGCCGGCTCCTGCGCGGGCGCCTCTGCGCCTTCGACCTCTGCGAGGAAGTCCGCCCGGAAGACGGAGGTCCGCTCCGGGGACTGCTCCGGCGGAACGCCTGGGCCGTCGTTCGTGCTCACCTGAGCTCTCCTCCTGCTGCTGGATCCGTCACTTCCGGTAAAACCTATCGCGTTCGGGTCACCGCCCGAGGAGCGGCTCCCCTTCCGGCCGAAGATCCGGCGAAAGATCGACGTCACTCCTTCTCCACCAACGCCTTGTACGCGTCCGCGTCCAGCAGCCCTTCCACCGCTTCGGGGTCGTTCAGCCGGATCTCGACCATCCAGCCCTCGCCGTACGGATCGCTGTTGACCGCGTCCGGCGTCTGCACCAACGCGTCGTTGATGGCGACGACCTCACCGTCGAGCGGCGAGTAGAGGTCGGACACGCTCTTGGTGGACTCGACCTCGCCGAACGTGTCGCCGGCCGCGACGGTGTGACCGACCTCGGGCAGCTGGACGAAGACGACGTCACCGAGCTGTTCCTGGGCGTAGTCGGTGATGCCGACGCGCACGGTGTTCTCGCCCGTGCTGGCGACCCACTCGTGCTCCTCGGTGTAGCGAAGCTCCTCGGGAATCAACTGACTGCGCTCCTCGTGCTGAACCTGTATGGGGTGATCTTTTCACGCGGCCTTCTCGGGAGTGACCCGCAGGGCCAGGAAGAACTGGTAGACGTACAGCAACGCCGACCACAGGTAGAGCGCTCCGCCCCACGCCGTGAACGCGTAGGCGAACGGCTGGGCGATCTGGGCCCACGCCGAGTCGCCCTGCGCGAGAAGCAGCAGGGGGAACGCGTACAGCAGGTTGAAGGTCGCGGCCTTGCCCAGGTAGGTGACCTCGAAAGTGCCCCAGCCCCGTTGACGCAGGATCAGCAGGCAGATGCCGACGACCAGCTCTCGCCCCACCAGCACGAGGGCGATCCACAGCGGAACGATGTCCCTGATCACGAACGCCAGCAGCGTGCAGAACACGTAGAGGCGGTCGGCGGCGGGATCGAGCAGCGTGCCCAGGCGCGAGGTCTGGTCGAGCCAGCGGGCGAGCTTGCCGTCCAGCCAGTCGGAGAATCCCGCGAAGACGAGGACGAGCAGCGCCCAGCCGTCTTCGCGGGGTCCGAGCAACAGGTACAGGAAGAGCGGAACACCGGCCAGCCGCAACACGCTGAGCAGGTTCGGAATCGTCAGCAGGCGATCAGCCGGATCACGCACACCCGCACTCTAAACGAGTCGCTGCGCACGGGCTGCCGGATGGCGTCACGGCTCGCGGTGCGACTGGTCGCGGGGTCTGTGCGGCGTTCGTTTTCTCGCGGGTCTTGCTCAGGCTGTCCGGGTGAGCGTCCAGCCGCGGCGTTGCATCTCGGCGCCGGTGATGGCGTGAGGGCGGCCGCGGTCGTCCCTGCCGACCCAGCGAGCGCGGAAACCCTCGAGCACGTAGGCGTGGCCCCGGCTCCAGACCACGCTGCACGGCGTGGTCGGCAGGGCAGTGTCCATTTCCTGCGCCTGCTGCGGGTGGGTTTCCATGGCGGTTCTCATTTCAGTCCCTCCGTGACACCAGGGATGTCGCGCACCGGGGCTCCGGTGTTATCCCTGAGAACGAATTCTGGAGGACTGTGGTTCAGAACACGTGTCCTGTTTGGGTCCTTAGCGTTAACTGGATCAAACGGCGCGCCGAGCTGTTCGGGCCCGAAGCTCGGCGGATAATTCGTTGGTTGCCTACGCAACCGTTCGTCGTACGCCGACGACCGCACGTCTCGTGCCGCGCATCGGCAGGGCCTAACCTCACCTGGTGGACCAGGTGAAATTCGGTGGTGAACTCATCTCCCGCTTGATGGACCACCTGTGCGAGCGACTGCAGGGCTGCCGAGGCGTCGGGCTGAGCCTGTGGCCGGACGGGGCGTTGCTCAGGGCCGTCGGCGTCGCGAAGGAACTGGACCAGGCACAGCTGGATGGGCGGGAGGGACCGCTCGTCGACGCCTCACGCGACGAGCGGCAGGTGACCGGCAAGATCGGCGACCTGGACGTGGTCGCGGTGCCGGGCAGCTGGGGCGACGGCGGCCCGGTGGTGCTGACCGTCTACCTCGACCATCCGCCGCGGGGCGAGGACCTCAAGGCCATCGAGGAGATCGAGCCGCTCGTCGCGACCGCCGCCGCGGTGGTGGAGTTCTGCGCGGGCGAAGTGCTCAAGACCGACCAGATGGTGCGGATGGTGCAGCACCGGCGCTACATCGAGCAGGCCAAGGGGCTGCTGATGGGAGCGAGGCCCTGCACGCCGGGTGACGCGTTCGAACTGCTCGTGCGGACCAGCCAGCGCGCCAACGTGAAGCTGCGGGACGTGTCGATGGCGTTGGTGCTGGTGGCCAGCGGGGAACTGGAGGACGCCGACGACATGACGATGCCTCCGCAGGTCGCCCAAGACACCGCGCGACGGCTCTGGGCCGCCGTCAAGGTGTAACGCCGCACGTTTGAGATTTCCCCTCTCCGGGTACGAAATCCTCGACCTGTCCTGGGTGTGGTCTCTCCCGTACGGTGAGGCCGCAGCGGTTGAGCCAGCAGCCGCGTCGGGGCCGCTGCGGTGGCGGCTCCCTGTCGCGCGAGAGGGAGAACATCAGTGACTGTGCAGGACCCGCGAGCGGAGCAGACGATCGAGCTGTCGGTGCGGCAGCCGGCGCCCGGTGTCACGGTGCTCGCCGTGTCCGGCGAGGTCGACATGGTGTCCGCGCCCGCGTTGCGCGACGCCCTGGTCAACGGCCTCGGCGACGGCGGCACCTTCGTGGTCGACATGACCGGCGTGACGTTCCTCGGCTCCGCCGGACTGGCGGTGCTGGTGGAGGCCGCACGGCTGGCTCAGCAGTCGAACGCGGCCCTCAAGGTCGTGGCGACCGCACGAGCCGTGACGCGGCCCCTGGAGGCCACCGGACTCGGTGAGGTGTTCAGCGTGAGCGACTCCGTGGACGCCGCGCTGAGCTAGCCAGTTCGAACGGTGAGGCGGTTGCCCGCCGCCCTGAGCGCCTCGTCGACCGCCAGCAGGGCGTGTTCCACACCGCCCTTCTCCACGCCGAGCCCGCTGAGGTCGACGGTCAACGGCACGGTGCCACCACGCGCCGCCGTGGTCAGCGTGCGGCGCAACGACGGACCGGCGTCCACGGGAACGTTCCCACGCACCACAGCTACTACGCCGGAGGAGGTCTCGTGGACCTGCACGTCGCACTCGGGCGCGCTCCGGCCACCGGGCACCTCCGGCGAACGGGCCCGGCGCAGGCGCACGGTCGTGCCGCTCGCTCTGCGGTCGATCTCGACCTCGTCCACGCTCTCCCGCATGAGCAGGAGCCCCCCGGCCCCGCATCGTCAGCGCGGGAGGCGGCAC
>NZ_VSRL01000569.1 GCF_012184385.1 Lentzea indica | reverse complement strand
GGCCGGATCATGGAGGGCGCCAGGGCGAGGATGCCGGAGCCGTCCACGTTCACCCCCGACGCCGCGGCGCGCGCTCAGGGCGACCCAGGGCTCGCCGGGTTCACCGCGTCGACGGCCGACATGCAGGCCGCCAGCGAGAAGGCACGCGCGGCGCACGAACAGGCCGTGGCGTGATGGAGACGATGGAGCGGCTGTCGCACGACATCGACGCCACCACGCCCGCGTTCACGCTGCCGTACAACCCCGTGACGGGCAAAGTGGAGGAACCGCCGCAGCCGATGGCGTTCCGCTCGATCGACGGTCCGTCGCTCAGTGGCGCCGCGGGTGCGCCCACCACCGGCACGCAGTCCACTCCGGACACCAGTGCGCCGCCACCGTCGCCAAGCGGTGCGCCGCCCGTGGCTCCGGCCGCCGCGTACTCGGCTCCTGCTGGGAACGACGCCGCGGCAGTCCACTCACCGCCTTCGTACCAACCGGCCGCGTACCAGCCTCCCGGCGACAGCACAGCGGTGGCCGCCGCGTCGGCGTCGGCCTACCAGCCACCGGCCCCGGCCTACAGCGCGCCGGGCGTGAGCGGGTACTCGGCACCGGCGGAGTACCGGCCGCAGCAGTACGGGTCGGCCCGCCCCGTGGACGCCTCAGCAGAACGTGCCCCGGACCAGCACGTCCGGCACCACCGATCCGCGGAACCTGCCGCGCACGGCGACCAGCGCGACCGGCGCGCCTGGTGCCACGAACCCGCGGAACCTGCCGAACGCCGTGCCCGGTGTCCCGAACGCCGATCCTCGCTCTGCCGTGCGCCCGCCCCACCGGTTCCGGCGCGTTCGGTGGTGCCGGCTCAGGCGGGAGCGGTGGCGGCTCAGGCGGGGGTGGCGGCGGTGGTGCCGGGCGTGGTGGCTTCCCCGCCGGTCAGTTCACGACAGGTGGCCACTCCGGTGGCGCACCGATGCAGGCTGGTGGCGCCGCGGGCGTCACCTCGCATGGC
>NZ_VSRL01000568.1 GCF_012184385.1 Lentzea indica | reverse complement strand
CTTCGGCGTGCAGGGGTTCGAGCACCGCGGACTCGGCCTCGTCGCCGCGCAGCCACGCCGCCTCGGCACGAGCGGCGGCGACCGGGCCGATGTTCTGCAGTTCCCCGGTTCGTTGCGCGATGTCCCATGCCTCCGCGAGCACGGCCTCTCCGCCGGGCAGACCGCGGCGCACCCTCACCCTGCCCAGTGTGATGAGGGCGGGGCACCGGGTCGGAGGGTTGGCCGGCGGCCGCACTCCTGCCACCAGCTCCGCGTCCGCCGTCGCCTGGTCCCAGTCGCCGGCCTCCACCGCGACCGCCGCCCGGCTCGCGTACATGCGATACAGGTACCGAAGCTCCTCCGCACGCTCCGCCATCTCGATCGCCGTCGTGACACAGCCCATGGCCTCGTCGAGGCGGAACTCCCAGAGGAGGATCTCGACGACGTTGACGGTGAACCTGCAGAAATCACTGACCGAGCGCGACGCCAGCGTCACCTGCCTGGCTTCCGTCAACGTGGTCCACGCCTCCGCCAGGCCCAGGTCGGCCTGCGCGGTACCGACGCTCGTCAACGCGTGGGCGAGGATCTCCTGATCTCCGGCCGCGCGGGCGAGTGCGACGGCGCGCTCACCCAGCACGAGACTCTCCTCGGTGCGGTAGGCGACCGATCGCAGGGCGCTCTGGTGGCCCAGCGCACGGGCGAGCACCCTCTCGTCGCCCGCACCCTCCAGCAGCGCGGCGGCCTCGTCCGCGCTGCTGTCCGTGAGCTCGGGCATCCCCGCCTGCCAGCAGATCCGCGACAACCACACCAGGTCGGCACCGAGCGCGCGGGCGTCACCGAGACCGCGCCGCAGGCCGACCGCCTCCCGCTGGGACTCCACGGCCGGGTCCATGTCGCCGATGATGCTGTTTTCGATCGCATAGCGGCCGAGCAGGTCGGCCCGCCGAGCCGGATCGAGCAGTTCTCGCTGTTGCAGCACGAGACGCAGGTGCGCCGCCGCTTCCCGGTGCGAGCCTGCCCGGCTCGCGGTCTCGGCGGCCTTGGGGCCG
>NZ_VSRL01000567.1 GCF_012184385.1 Lentzea indica | reverse complement strand
CGGCGGTGCTGGGCGACCGTCCCGGCGACGGCCCTGAGCGGCTGGTGCTCAGCGGTGACCTGACCGACGTGGTGGCCAAGTTCCGGCAGGTCCCGTCGCGGCAGCTGGTGGTCCTGGGCGAGCCCGGCGCCGGCAAGTCGGTGCTGGCCATCCTTCTCACCCTCGGCCTGCTCGCTGACCCGCCGCCGGGCGAGCCGGTGCCGGTGCTGCTGACGCTGGCGTCGTGGAATCCGCACCACGAGCACTTGGACGCCTGGCTGGCCCGGCGGCTGGTCGAGGAGTATCCGGGGCTGGCCAACACCGCCGTGTACGGCCAGGACGCCGGGCTGCGCCTGGTGCTCGAAGGCCGGGTCATACCCGTGCTGGACGGGCTGGACGAGACGCCGCCCGGCCTGCACACGGCCGCGATCGACGCCCTCGACCAGGCCGTCGGCGCCGGCCGGCCGCTGGTGGTGACCTGTCGCGGGGCCGAGTACGAGCTCGCGGTGCGGGCGGCGGGCTCGTTCCTGACCAGGGCCGCCGTGGTGGAGATCGAGCCGGTGGAGATCGAGGACGCCGTCGAGTTCCTGACCGCGCGCCGACGTCCCGGCGAGACCAGGTGGCGGCCGCTGGTCGAGTGGCTGAGGCGGGAGCCGGCCGGGGTGCTGGCCCAGGCGCTGCGCACGCCGTTGATGGTCGACCTGGCCAGGAGCGCCTACGCCAACCCGGCCACCGACCCCGGCGAACTCTGTGACACCGCACGGTTTCCGGACCGTGCGGCGATCGAACGGCACCTGCTCGACGCGTACCTGCCGTCCGTGTACGCGCGCCGGCCGTCTCCGCCAGCCCGGCTCGGCCAGCCGCGCGACTACGACCCGAAGCACGTCGAGCGCTGGCTGTCCTTCCTCGCCCGGCGGCTCGAACGCGAACGCACCCGCGACCTCGCCTGGTGGCGGCTGGACCGGGCGGTGCCGCGTGTCGCAGTCGGCCTCTACCTCGGCCTGCCGCCCGCGTTGCTGTTCGCGCTCACCGGTTTGCTGGCCGCGGACCCGGTCACCGCGGC
>NZ_VSRL01000566.1 GCF_012184385.1 Lentzea indica | reverse complement strand
CATGCTCGGCGGCATCAGGCGAGGCCGGGTCGAGCTCGGCGATGAACTCGGACCGGCGCGCCACGAGACCGTGGGCGGCGGCCGCAGCCGGGGTGAGGAAGAGGCCGGACTGAGTGCCGTCGGCCATCTCCAGCGACGGCACCGTCCACTTCTCGTCCGAGGGCTTGAGCGTCAGCACGTCACCGGCCTGCACGGACGCCTGCCCTTTCGCGGGCACGACGTAGGCCTTGCCGTCCGTGCAGTTCGGGATGGTCGCCCGCGAGCTCAGCTTCAGCGCCTCACACGGCGCAATGGTGGCGACGACGTAGTCGCCGTTCAGCTCTCCGACGGTCTGGTCGAGCCTGTGGACGGAGAGCACTCCAGTGCTCTTCTCGAGCGAAGCCATGACGCTGTTCGCGTCGGCCTCCCGACCGGGGTTGACGGTCAGGTAGCTGAAGGACGCCTGTTTCTTCTCCTTGGTCCGCACTTCCTGCTCGACGCCGGCCAGCATCATCTGCACCGTCACCGTGCCCGCGAGGACGACCGCGACGCCACCGACGACGCGAGCTGCCGTGCCGCTGTCGAGCTGCAACCGCCGCACGGCGAGCTGCAGCGCGGGCGTGCGGCCCCGCATCTGGAACACCACCCGCTCCACCAGCCAGGGCAACACCACGGGGATGCCGAGCATCAGCAGCACGACGCCGGACACCACCGGCCACTGGTCCGGCTTCTCCGTCGGACTCATCTTGCCGATCTGGCTGACCAGCAACGCCACCCCGGCCACCACGGGCACGAGCCGCCACCACAACCTGCGTCGCACCGGCTTCTGGTCGCGCACCACACCGAGCGGTTCGATGATCGTGCGGCGCATCGCCACGAGTGACGTGACCACCGCGAGCACCGGCACCGCCAGCACCACGGTGAGCGTCAGCGCGGGCGTCGGCATGACGTCGGAGGGGAAAGCGGTCAGCTGCTGGATGCTGATCCGGTCGACGGACGGCCGGACCGCGAAGAAGATCCCGAAGCCGACCACGAGCCCGGCCACCGCACCGACCAGCGCCTCCCCGGACGCGATCAGCCGCACCCGGCTCGCGGCCG
>NZ_VSRL01000565.1 GCF_012184385.1 Lentzea indica | reverse complement strand
CCGGCTGACCGAGGTCCGCCGCTACCGGGTGCGAGACGGTGCGGAGCCGGAGACGGGTGCCGTGCAGGAGCCGTCGCGGCCGATGCGCCTGCTGCTGGCGCTGAGCGAGCGGATCATCGACGGCCGCGGCAGGCGTGAGCGGATCGAGTTCGACCTCGACCTGGCGGGCATCCGGCTGCGCCCGGCGGAGTGGCTGCTCATGCGGTTCGGCATCGCCGCCGTGCTCGGTGTGGTCCTCGCGGCGGTCACCGGCGCACCGATGGTGTTCGGACCTCTCGGGATGCTGCTCGGGTGGTTCGGCGGACGTTTCTTCCTGAAGTTCCGGATCGGCAGGCGGCGCACGTTGTTCGGCGAACAGCTGCCGGACACGCTGCAGCTGGTGGCGGGCGCCTGCGCTCCGGCTTCTCGTTGTCGCAGGCGCTCGACAGCATGGTGCGCGAGGGCACCCAGCCCATCGCGGGCGAGATCGCCCGGTCACTGGCCCGCACCCGGCTCGGCGTCTCGGTCGAGGACGCGCTCGACAAGGCCGCCGTGCGGATGCAGTGCCAGGACCTCTCCTGGGTGGTCATGGCGATCCGGATCCAGCGCGAGGTCGGCGGGAACCTCGCAGAGCTGCTGCTGACCACCGTGCACACGATGCGCGAGCGGGCGACGGTGCGCAGGCAGGTCAAGGCGCTCACCGCCGAGGGCAGGTTGTCGGCGTACGTGCTGATCTCGCTTCCGATCGGGCTCGGCGCCTGGCTGTTCACCAGCCGCCGGGAGTACATCGAACCGCTCTACACCCGCCCGGTCGGCTGGATGATGCTGGGCGCCACCGCGGTGTGTCTGTGCGCCGGCTGGTTCTGGATGAAAAAGATGATCAAGGTGGAGGTGTGAGGTGAACGGAACACTCCTGCTCCTGATGGGTGTCGGCGCCATCTCCGGTGCGCTGGCGCTGGTGGGTGTCCAGGTCGCCGCGGCCACCACCGGTTCGGCGCGCGTGTCCCGCAGGCTCGCCCACATCGAGGCCACCTACGGCCAGGGCGCCACCGCCGTCGCCGACGCGGACGGCGAAGCACTGCCGCCACTGCTGGACCGG
>NZ_VSRL01000564.1 GCF_012184385.1 Lentzea indica | reverse complement strand
ACTAGCTGTGATGTCCAGGGACGTTGTTCCGGTTTGGGCGGGTGACGGCCTGTCGTGAAGACAGGCGAAGGCCTCTGGTTGTGAAGTGGAGCTGTCTAGGAACCGCTTCACATGTCCGGAGGCCTTCGTGTCCCACCCTAACGCGGCGTTGACGCCGCGTGCCCGGCTACGGCTGGCGCGTCTGATCGTCGAGCAGGACTGGCGGCCCGCCGAGGCGGCGAGGATGTTCATGGTCTCGGAGCGGACCGCGCGTAAATGGGCTGAGCGCTACCGGCTCGAGGGCGACGCTGGGATGGCCGACCGCAGCTCGCGTCCGCACCACAGCCCGGCCCGCACGCCGGAGCCGGTGGTCCGCGAGATCGTCGTGCTGCGATGGCGGCACCGGCTGGGTCCGGTGCAGATCTCCGGCCGGCTGGGCGTCCCCGCCTCGACCGTGCACGCGGTGCTGGTGCGGTGCCGGATCAACCGGCTTTCCCGCATCGACCGGGTCACCGGCGAGCCCTTGCGCCGCTACGAACATCCCCATCCCGGTTCGCTGATCCACGTCGACGTCACCAAGTTCGGCAACATCCCCGACGGAGGCGGACATCGGTTCGTCGGACGGCAACAGGGTGAGCGCAACAAGCGCGCGACGGCGGGCCTGCCCAGAGGCCAGGACTACAAACCCAGGACCGGCAAAGCTTTTCTGCACACCGTGATCGACGACCACTCCCGCGTCGCCTACGTCGAGATCCACGCCGACGAACGGGGCACGACCGCGGTCGCCGTCCTGCGGCGGGCAGTCGCCTGGCTGCGTGAACGGGGCGTCGTCGTCGAACGAGTCCTGTCCGACAACGGCGCCGCCTACCGCTCCTTCGCCTGGCGCGACACGTGCTCCGAGCTCGGCATCACACCGAAACGCACACGTCCCTACCGGCCACAGACCAACGGCAAGATCGAACGATTCCACCGCACCCTGGCCGACGGCTGGGCCTACGCCCGCCACTACAACACCGAGCAGGACCGACGAGCAGCACTACCCGGCTGGATCCACTTCTACAATCACCACCGAGCCCACTCCGCCATCGGAGGCAAGCCACCCATCACCCGGCTGACCAACCTCCCTGGACATCACAACTAGCTCT
>NZ_VSRL01000563.1 GCF_012184385.1 Lentzea indica | reverse complement strand
GCCGTGCGCGGCTCCCGCGCGGTGATCGAGATGGCGCAGGCGAGCGGCCTGGACGTGCTCCCCGGCCGCCGTGCGGCGCCGCTCGTCGCCGACAGCCACGGTACCGGCGAACTGGTCCGCGCCGCACTCGACCACGGCTGCCTGGACGTCGTGTTAGCGGTGGGCGGCAGTGCCAGCACCGATGGGGGAGCAGGACTTCTTCGCGCTCTCGGTGCCCGTATCACCGACTCTCGTGGCGTGCCGGTCGGGCCAGGCGGCGCCGCCCTGACCGGTGCTGCCCACGTAGATCTGTCCTCATTGGACTTCCGGCTGCGGTTGGCGCGGATGACGCTGGTGTCCGATGTGGACAACCCGCTGACCGGCCCGAGCGGCGCCGCGGCGGTGTTCGGGCCGCAGAAGGGCGCCTCACCTCGTGACGTCGAGGTGCTGGAGCGCGGCCTGACCCAGTTCGCGTCGGTCGTGACGCAGGAGATCGGCCGTGACCTGACCGGCTCACCGCGCGGCGCCGCCGGCGGCGCGGGGTTCGCGGCATTGGCCGCGCTCGGTGCCCGGCGCGTGTCGGGCGCGGAGTTCGTGCTCGCCGAGATCGGTGTCGACACCGCCCTGCGCGAAGCCTCGCTCGTCGTGGTCGGCGAAGGCCGGTTCGACGAGCAGAGCCTGCGCGGCAAGGCACCCGTCGGCGTGCGGAGGCCGCCAGGCGGCACGGCGTGCCGGTCGTGGTGGTCGCGGGCGACATCCGGCTCTCCACCGACCGGTTGCGCGAGATCGGCGTGATGGCCGCGTGGTCGCTGCTGGACCGCGCGGGCAGCCTCGACGCCGCGATCGGCCGGGCACCCGCCCTGCTGGCGGACATCGGCCGCGAACTGGCGGCTGTGGTGGCGCAGGGAGGCGCGGCTTGACTGGATCGGACGTGGGCTTCGCCCGGGTGGACATCGGCCGTGAACTCCCGGCCGTCGTGGCGCAGGGCGGTGCGGCGTGACCGGGTCGGCTGGCCCTGATGGCGTCTGCAAGTACCACCAACTCGCAGTTGGTAGTGAGCCTTTTCCATCCTCATGATCGAGTCTGTTGTTCGAGGACGTGGATGGCGCGGGCGTAGTGGGTGACCTGTTCGGGGCTGGCGCGGAC
>NZ_VSRL01000562.1 GCF_012184385.1 Lentzea indica | reverse complement strand
TCGGAAACGATCGTGACGTCGATCCTGTTGCACCGGCTCCGCGCGGCGTAGAGGCCGACGAGCCCGATGCTGATCTGTTCCTTGAGCCTTTTCTGGATCTCGTCGTAGTCGCCGTCCGCGCCCTCGTTGCGCAGGAGGTAGCGCGCCCGTCCGCTGATCGCGTTGTCGTCGCGGGGATCCGCCAGCACGGCCCTGAGCTCGCATTCCGTCTGGGAGAGCAACACCCGCCCCGCCGCGTACCTCCCGGCGAACCCGCGGAAGCAGTACAGCCGCGTCCGCTCCAGGTCCTGCATCATGAGCTGGTTGAACACCGGGTCCGGCTTGGCCGTCGGCTCGAACACGTGGCTGGGGAAGAACTCCCGATCGAGCGACCGGTACTCCTCGCTGAGCTCCTTGAGAGCCTTCCTGCTCTCCTCGATGACCGGCGTGAGAAGCGCCTTCTGGGCCGCTTTCGACGTGATCAACGTTTGCGTGAAGCTCACGACCGCGGATATGAGTGTTCCGGTACCCAGTGCTGTCAGGAAGTTTCTCGCTGCCCCGGAATCTATTTGACTGGAAATGGCCAGCGACGTGCCGGACGTCACGATGAGTATGAGGAGGAGCAACCCGGTCCGAGTCCAGAACAACTCCTGGATCAGGTTGCTGCGGATGCCTCCGGCCTCCGCGGACACGTGTCCCACCTCCTGGGTCACCTCAACGGCCGCTACCCGAACGGACGAATGCGGTCAGTGTCCGATCAAGTGCGCGGAGTTACTGTACGCGTCGGTCAAAAGATAAGGAAGCTGCTATTCGTGCGACATTCAGAACCGGAATAACCGCCCTTGAGCCCAGTCGTCGGCCCGCACCCGTGCGCATCGGTGACGCCCTGTCGCGACTCACCCCTGACGTGTCGGATGAGGGTGACTCACCCACCCAAACGCACCCACGGCGCGTGTTTTGGTCCACTCGGCGCTCTGTGCTGTTGGTCCGGCAGGCCGAGCATCTCCGCGCTTCGGTTCGTGACACGAAGGCACCTGCTACACCCGGCTAACACCGGTCCGAATACCCTCACCCACCATGCGTAATGTCCTGCTCATCGCGTCCCTGGCGCTCGCGGCGGCCACCGGCCTCGCCGGCTGCGGCAGCTCCGCCCAGCCCTCGGCC
>NZ_VSRL01000561.1 GCF_012184385.1 Lentzea indica | reverse complement strand
GCGCGGTTCCACGACGAAACGGACCTGACCGCGATGATCGGCACCGTCCACGCGGAGCTCGGCGACACCCGGAACGCGATTCCGGCGTTGTCGACCGCGACTGGCCGGCCACCGCGCCGCCCTCGCCAAGGTGGGCGTCCTGCTGACGCCGGATCGCCTGCGGCACGTCGAACCCACGACCGCGCAGGGCAAGCGAGCGGCTGCGGAGTTGCTCGACCTGGAGCCCCGCCCGACCGCGATCGTGTGCTTCAACGACAAGGTCGCGGTGGGCACGTTGCAGGCCGCGCGGGAACGCGGTCTGCGCGTCCCGGAAGACCTGTCCGTGACGGGGTTCGACGACATCGACCTCGCCGAGGCGACCGATCCGCGGCTGACCACCGTGCGGCAACCGTTGCAGGAGATGGGAAGGATCGCGGTCACCCAGCTGATGCGTGTGCTGGACGGTCATCTGCCGGAGGCGCTGCACATCGAGCTCGCGACGACGTTGGTGGTCAGGGACTCCACCGCCGCGTTCATCGCGCCGGCCCAGCGGCATCCGGCCGCCACAACCGCAACTGCAGCATCGCCGCGAACCGCGCGTTCGGATCGCTGAGATCGATCTCCCCGACCTCCGACAGCCGCCGCAACCGATAGCGAAAAGTATTGGGGTGCACGAAAACGGCAGCCGAAGCCGCCGCCACGTCCCCGAAGGCGTCCAACCAGGCGCCGAGCGTCTCGACCAGGCACGCGCTGTGCTTGCGGTCGTAGGCGATCAGCCGGGCGACGGGTCCGGTCAGCGTGTCGCCACGTTCGGCGATCAGGTCGGACAGCTCCAGAAGCAGTCCCTCACTGTGCACATCGGACACTCGCGCCACCGGGCGGGAGGCACGACCGGCGCGCAGCACCCGCAGCACGAGATCGGCGCAGGCACGGGAGCGGGACAGCGTCAGGCCGTCCGTCACCTGGCCGACGCCCACGAGGACGTGGTTTCCGATGCGGTTGCGGAAGTCGGTCGCGATGCGCAGGGCCCTGTCCTCGGACTCCGCCGGCAGGATCGCGTAGGCGACGTCGCCGATCAACGCGGCGGCGGCGCGCGGGTGGACGGCGGTCAGGTGCATGGCGAACGCGTCGGCGACCTGCTGGCGTTCGGTGAGCAGGCGGGCGTGCGCGGCGGGG
>NZ_VSRL01000560.1 GCF_012184385.1 Lentzea indica | reverse complement strand
TGAGCCGCTAACAGGAGCACCATGTCGCGTCTGGCATGGTGGTGTCATGCGGCGACTGGTGCTCCTGTTGGCTGTCCTCGTGCTCGCGTCCGGCTGTGCCAGGACGACCGTCGGGGGCAGTCCGGTCGCGCAGGCGCCGCTCGACGCCGCGTCGCCCTTCGACCAGGAGAGCTCGACCGATCCGAGCGCCTCCGAGGAACCGGACCCCGAGACCTCGCCCATCGACGGCGAGATCACGCCGGTCTGCGCCAAGTTGAAGTGGACCGACCTGCCCTACCCCGGCGCCAAGGCCGACACGCCGCCCACGCAGTACACCTACGACTCGTCGTTCGACGAGTCGTGCCGGTGGACGACGAAAGTCGATGGTGTCGAGGTCGGGGTCTCGCTCCGGTACCGCCTCAACAAGGCGATCACGATCGAACGCACCACCGGCGACTGGGACGTGAAGGGTCGCAAGGTCACCTACCTGGACCGCTCGGACGAGCCCGAGGTCGAGCCGTCGTGCGTGCTGGTCCTGCCCTACGAAGGCGGCGGGCTCGGCATCATCGTCATCGACTCGAGCGGCAAGTTCGGCACCGTGTGCGACCAGGGCCGCAAGATCGCCGAGGTGATGATCGACCGCGAGACTGCCTAGGACACGGGCCTAGCCGCAGCAGCCTCCACCGCAGCACCCGCCGCCACCACCCGCAGGCTGCTGCTGAGTGCCGCCGATACCGGCCATGGACAGCAACTTCACCGTGTCGGCATGGCCGTCGGGGCAGCTCGCCGGTGCGGACGACTCACTCATCGGGCGCTGCAGCTCGAAGGTGTCGTCACAGGTTCGGCAACGGAACTCGTAGGTCGGCACGGCCTGATTCTACGAGCGATTACCGTGTGATCGTGCCACGCCGTAACAGCCCCAAGCCAGAAGACGCCCGTCCCCTCGGTGGGGGCGTCGGCTGGGCGCGCGCAGAGTCGGGACCGGACGGCGACTGGCTGGTCCGCGCCATCTCGGGCGCGCAAGCGCAGAAGACCTACCGCTGCCCCGGCTGCGACCACGAGATCCGCCCCGGCACGCCGCACCTCGTGGCGTGGCCCGCCGAGGAGACCGGCTCGGTGGAGGAACGCCGTCACTGGCACCAGGGCTGCTGGGAGTCGCGCGGCCGCCGCGGCCCGACCGCGCG
>NZ_VSRL01000055.1 GCF_012184385.1 Lentzea indica | reverse complement strand
GGATCCACTTCTACAATCACCACCGAGCCCACTCCGCCATCGGAGGCAAGCCACCCATCACCCGGCTGACCAACCTCCCTGGACATCACAACTAGCTCTCGAACTGGGCCATCGCGCCGGTCTGGTACGAGCCGCCCTTCTGGTGCGTGATCACGGCCATCCGGTTGGCCGCGTTGATCAGCCCGACCAGGCACACCAACGCGGCGACCTGCTCGTCGTCGTAGTGCTTGGTCACCTTCGCCCAGGTCTCGTCCGACACGCCCTCGTGCGTGAGCCGCGTGCCCTCCTCGGCGAACTCCAGCGCTGCCTGCTCGGCCTCGGTGAACACCGTGGTCTCGCGCCAGCCGGCCACCAGGTGCAGCCGAAGCTCGTCCTCGCCGGCCGCGACGGCCTCCTTGACGTGCATGTCGATGCAGAAACCGCAGCCGTTCATCTGGCTCGCCCGCAGGCTGACCAGCTCGGCCGTGGTCTTCGGCAGCGGCGACTGGTGGACAGCCTGGCCGAGGCCGGCGAACCGCTTAGCGAGCTTGGCGCCGGTCTCGGTGGCGAAGAGGTTGAAGCGGGGTTCCATGATTTCCTCCCTCGTGGGTCTTGCTTGACGACCACGAGATGCCGCTGCCGCCTTGCGTGTGACAGCTCGTTTCTGTGACCCACGCCACTGTCACAAGCCGCGGTTCGCCGGTGTCTTGTGAGGGGACCCGTTTCCAGGAGGAGATCAATGCCCGACGCCACCGACACGTTCGTCAGCCACCGCAACCTGCTCTTCACGATCGCCTACGAGATGCTCGGCTCGGCCGCCGACGCGGAGGACGTGCTGCAGGAAACGTGGCTGAAGTGGTCGGGCGTCGACCAGTCCGTCGTCGAGAACCCCCGCGCCTACCTGGTCAGGATCGTGACCCGCCAGGCCCTGGGCCGCCTGCGCACGCTGGGCCGCCGCAAGGAGTCCTACGTCGGACCCTGGCTCCCCGAACCGTTGCTGACCACGCACGACGTGGCCGAGGACGTCGAACTGGCCGACAGCGTCTCGATGGCGATGATGCTCGTCCTCGAAACCCTCACCCCGACCGAACGTGCCGTCTTCGTCCTGCGCGAAGTCTTCGACCTGAACTACGACGAGATCGCTTCGGCGGTGGACAAGAGCCCCGCCGCCGTCCGTCAGATCGCCCACCGCGCACGCTCGCACGTGGCCGCCCGTCGCCCGCGCGAGGTGGTGACGCAGGCCGAGTCCCGCGAGGTCCTGGCGGCGTTCCAGCACGCGACCGAGACCGGTGATCTGCAGGCGCTGTTGAACCTTCTCGCCCCGGATGTCGTATTCCTCGGTGACGGCGGCGGCGTGAAGCAGGCCGTCACGCGTCCCGTGGTGGGTGCTTCGAAGGTGGCGCGCATGCTGCTCGGCGGCCTGACGAAGGTGGCGGGCTGGGTGATGGAACCGGCCCAGGTCAACGGGTACCCGGCGTTGATCTTCAAGTTCGACGGCGAGCTCGACACCGTGGTCGCTCTGCGCATCGACAACGGGCTGATCAGCGGCCTCTACGCGGTGCGCAACCCGGAGAAGCTCTCGCACATGGGGCAGGAGACGGCCCTGCGCCGCTGAGGTTTAGTCGCAGCCTTTGTGCGCCATCCGTTCACAGGAGGAAGGACATCCGGCGGGGACCCGATCTGACCATCTTTTGGCCAGACGCTTGGCCCGGTTCCGTCAGTGCCGCACAGTAGCCTCGGATTCGGGGGCGGCAATGTTCCCCCAAGGGGGATCGCGGTCCCCACTCCAAGCGTATCGCGAGGCACCGACAGCGCATCGGTGCTTCAGAAGCCGTCGATCGCGAGGTGAGTGATCATGAGAGTGTCACAGCCAGCTGTTGATCCGCAGGTAGCCGCGGCGTGACTAGATTGCAGAGCGTGAGTGAGCCGGAGTCCCTGAAGCCGAAGCGAGGCTTCATCGAAAGCGTGCGGGACATCAGCCGCAACCCGGAGCCCGAACGGGTCGGCCAGCGCTGGGGGTTCGGCGCGTTCCTTCTGGTGGAGGCCATCTTCATCCTAAGCGCCGTGTTCATCACGGCCATCGCGAGGCAGTTCGGCGTGAGCCTCGTCGAGTCGGTGGCGTTCGTGCTGGTCGGCTCGATCCTGCCGACGATCCTCGCGGCTGCCGCGGCCGTCGTGATCACGTACGTCAGAGGCAACGGCCCGAAGATCGACCTGCGTTTCACCATGACCAAGGAAGACCTGGCCATCGGCCTCAAGCTCGGCATCCTCGGCCTCGTGCTGACCTACTCCGCGGCCACCATCTGGGCGAAAGTCGTCGGCGAGGAGAACGCCACCAGTGCCGTCGGCGACCTGCTGTCCGGCTCGAACCTTCCGCTCGCCGCCGCGATCACGATGTTCCTCTACGTCAGCCTCATCGGGCCGGTCTGCGAGGAGATCATCTACCGCGGCCTGCTGTGGGGCGCGGTCGAACGTCAGGGCTGGAGCCGCTGGGCCGCGTTCGGGCTCACCACGGTGATCTTCGCGATCAGCCACTTCGAGCCGTTGCGGACGTCGTTGCTGCTCGTGATCGCCATCCCGATCGGCATAGCCCGCCTGATCACCCGCAGGCTCGGGGCGAGCATCGTGGCGCACGTGATGAACAACTTCCTGCCTGGACTCACCCTTCTCCTGGTTTCCGTCGGAGCCATGTGATGGACCTGAACAGCGACCTCGGCGAGGGTTTCGGCATCTGGAAGCTCGGCGACGACAACGCGCTCCTGGGCATCATCACCAGCGCGAACGTCGCCTGCGGCTTTCACGCCGGTGATCCGTCCACGATGCGCAAGGTCTGCGAAGAGGCAGCGAGGAACGGCGTCAAGATCGGCGCCCAGGTCTCCTACCGCGACCTCGCCGGCTTCGGACGGCGGTTCATCGACGCCGATCCCACCGAACTGGCCGACGAGGTGCTCTACCAAATCGGCGCACTCGACGCGTGCGCACGAGCAGCAGGCACCGAGGTCGTGTACGTGAAGCCACACGGTGCCCTCTACAACGCGACCGTCCACCACGAGAAGCAGGCCGAGGCCGTGGTCAACGGCGCCAAGGCGTTCAAAGACCTGCCCGTCCTCGGTCTTCCCGGCTCCCAGCTGCTCAAGAAGGCTGTGGAGGCAGGCCTCAGGCCGGTGCAGGAAGCGTTCGCCGACCGCGGCTACACCCCACACGGCACGCTGGTTCCGCGCAGCGAGCCGAACGCCCTGCTCACCAGCACCGCGCAGATCATCGAACGGGCGAAGCGCCTCCAGGACGGCGAGATCGTCGCGGTCGACGGCACCGTCATCAAAACCCAGGCGGAATCGCTGTGCGTCCACGGTGACACCCCCGGAGCGGTCGAGCACGCGCGAGCCGTGAAAGAGGCGCTGGGCACCGTCCGGGCGTTCACCTGAGCCCCGATTCGGATCCACCGGTCCCCATCTGGCACAATTGCCTGCTGTCCGTCGCGGTCGGCCCCTCTGCCCGGGCCGCGACTGTGCGAACCACCAACACAGAGTTCAAGGAGTACCAGGCCAGTGGCCGTCAAGATCAAGCTTCAGCGTCTCGGCAAGATCCGCCAGCCGTACTACCGCATCGTGGTCGCCGACGCGCGCACCCGTCGCGACGGCAAGGCCATCGAGACGATCGGCAAGTACCACCCGAAGGAAGAGCCGTCGTTCATCGCGGTCGACTCCGAGCGCGCGCAGTACTGGCTGGGTGTCGGCGCGCAGCCGACCGAGTCGGTCCAGCGTCTCTTCGAGATCACCGGTGACTGGCAGAAGTTCAAGGGCCTGCCGGGTGCCGAGGGCACCCTGAAGGTCAAGGAGCCGAAGCCGTCGAAGGCCGACCTGTTCGCTGCCGCGCTCGCCGCCGCGAACGAGGAGCCGATGACCGAGGCCACCACGCCGAAGGCGAAGAAGGCCAAGAAGGCCGAAGAGGCCCCCAAGGCTGACGCCGAGCGCCCAAGGACGAGGCGTGAGTTTGTTGGCTGACGCCCTCGAACACCTCGTTCGCGGCATCGTCGACCACCCGGACGACGTCCGGGTGAACCTCGTCACGACCCGCCGCGGCCGCACCCTCGAGGTCCACGTCCACCCGGACGACCTCGGCAAGGTGATCGGTCGTGGCGGTCGCACCGCGACGGCTCTTCGCACCGTGATGGCCGGCATCGGCGGTCGTGGTGTGCGGGTCGACGTCGTCGACACCGACCGCTGAACGAACTTCAAGGGCAAATGGACGTCGTCGTCGGCCGTGTGGCCAAGGCGCACGGGATCACCGGTGAACTCGCCGTTGACGTGCGCACCGATTCACCCGAAATGCGGTTCGCGCTTGGGGCGACCCTCCAGGCGAAGCTGCGTGACGGCACGTCCCGAAGCCTCACCGTGTCAGCCGCCCGGCCTCATGCCGGGCGGCTGCTCGTGCGTTTCGAGGAAGTCGTCACGCGCGATGTCGCGGAGTCGTTGCGTGGCACGTTGCTGCTGGGCAGCACCGACGACCTGCCGCCGACCGATGATCCCGACGAGTTCTACGACCACGAGCTCGAAGGGCTCACGGCCGAACTCGTCGACGGCACCAAGCTCGGCACGGTCAAGGAGATCCTCCACGGCCCCGGTGGCGAGCTGCTCGTGGTCATTCGTGACCGCGGCGAGGCGCTGATCCCGTTCGTGCGCGAGATCGTGCCCACTGTGGACGTTCGCGGCGGCCGTGTCGTGATCGATCCGCCAGAGGGCCTGCTCGATGCAGATTGACGTCATCACGATCTTTCCCGAGTACCTGGCGCCGATGCGCGCGGCGTTGCTCGGGAAGGCGATCGACAAGGGCCTGATCAGCGTCGGCGTGCACGACCTGCGTGACTGGACCCAGGACGTGCACAAGGCTGTCGACGACAGCCCGTACGGCGGTGGTCCCGGCATGGTCATGAAGGCCGACATCTGGGGTCCCGCGCTCGATGACGTGTGCACGGACGAGACGCGCCTGATCGTGCCGACGCCGGCTGGGCGTCCGTTCACGCAGGCAGTGGCGCACGAGTACGCGAACGAATCGCACCTCGTGTTCGCGTGCGGTCGCTACGAGGGCATTGACCAGCGTGTTGTCGATGACGCTTCACGGCGCGTGCGCGTCGACGAGGTGTCCATTGGCGACTACGTGCTCGTCGGCGGCGAAGTGGCAGTGCTCGCGATCGTGGAAGCGGTCGCCCGACTGCTGCCCGGCGTGCTCGGCAACCCGAAGTCGCACGCGGAGGACTCGTTCCAGGACGGGCTCCTCGAAGGCCCGAGCTACACGCGTCCGGAGGTGTGGCGCGAGCTGGCCGTGCCGGAAGTGCTGCGCTCCGGCAACCACAAGCTGATCAACCGCTGGCGGCGTGACCAGTCGCTCGTCAGGACCTTCGAAAGGCGTCCTGACCTGCTGGAATCGTTGCCGGAGGACGCGTTCGACAAGCACGACCGCGCCCTGCTCGCGCGCCTGCGCGAGGGCGGGGAGTAGCCCGATTTCATTCCGGAGTGCCTGGTCTGGCACACTGGAACAGTTGCCGCAGCCGGTTGTCATACCGGCATGCGCTCCTAGCCGACCCCCATCATGTCGTGCACTGTCATGGAACATGCTCTGGGGAGTTCACAGACACACGTGAGGACGACCGATGAACATCCTGGACGCACTTGACGCCCAGTCGCTGCGCTCTGACATCCCGAGCTTCCGCGCGGGTGACACGCTGAAGGTCCACGTCCGCGTCATCGAGGGCTCGCGCGAGCGCGTCCAGGTGTTCCAGGGCGTCGTGATCCGTCGCCAGGGTGGCGGCATCCGCGAGACCTTCACCGTCCGCAAGGTCTCCTTCGGCGTCGGCGTCGAGCGCACCTTCCCGGTGCACTCCCCGAACATCTCCGAGATCGAGGTCGTCACCCGCGGTGACGTGCGTCGCGCCAAGCTGTACTACCTGCGCGACCTGCGCGGCAAGGCCGCCAAGATCAAGGAGAAGCGCGAGGCCCGTCCGGTCTCCTGACCGGTGGCTTCGAGCCCAGAAGACTTCGAGGACGCCTCCGCACCGGACGAACCGGAGCGGGGGCGTACTCCTGTCTGGAGGGAAATCCTCTACGTCGTCGTGACGGCCGTCGTGCTGACGGTGCTGATCCAGGCGTTCGTGGCGCGGGTCTACGTGATCCCCTCGGCGTCGATGGAACGCACGCTGCACGGCTGCACCGGATGCGAGAACGACCGAGTGCTGGTCGACAAGATCACCTACCGCTTCGGTGACATCGAACCCGGCGAGGTGGTCGTCTTCCACGGCCCCGAGGCGTGGACCAGCAACGACTTCCGCATCGCGCAGTCCACGAATCCCGTTGCGCGCGTTGTGCAGAACATCGGTTCGTTGCTGGGCCTCGCGCCCGCGAACGAGCGCGACTTCGTCAAGCGCGTCATCGCGCTTCCCGGCCAGACGGTGATGTGTTGCGACGAGCAGCACCGTGTCGTCGTGGACGGCAAACCGCTCGATGAACCGTATGTGTACTGGCAGCCCGGCAGTTCGTCAGCGGACCACGAGCCGTTCGCGCCGATTCGCGTGCCGGACGGACGGTTGTTCGTGATGGGGGACAACCGGATGAACTCCACCGACTCGCGCAAACAGGGCGGCGGGGGCGTAGCGGGCACAGTGCCCGTCGAGAACGTCATCGGCAAGGCGCGATACGTCGTCTTCCCGAAAGATCGGTGGAGTGTTGTGTCGGATCACAACCCGCAGCCCCTAGGCTGATCTCGTGGTTGACGTCGATCCAGAGCAGACCCCGTCCAGCGACGAGCCGAGTTCGGACGCTTCGGATAAACCTTCGAAGAAGAAGAAAAAGGGCAACTTCTGGAAGGAACTGCCGGTCCTCATCCTGGTCGCGTTCGGCCTCGCGATCGGAATCCAGATCTTCCTCGGCCGTGTCTACATGATCCCGTCGGAGTCGATGGAGACGACGCTGCACGGGTGCACCGACTGCTACGGCGACCGTGTGCTCGTCGACAAGGTCACCTACCGCTTCACCGAGCCGTCGCCCGGCGACGTGATCGTGTTCCGCGGGCCGCCGTCGTGGCAGAACGACTTCATCTCCGCCGAGCCGGGCAACCCGATCTCGGAAGGGCTGTCGTGGCTCGGGTCGCTGATCGGGCTGCCGTCGGCGAACGAGGAGGACTTCGTCAAACGCGTGATCGCCGTCGGCGGGCAGACCGTGAAGTGCTGCGACGAGCAGAACCGCGTGACGGTGGACGGAAAGCCGCTGGACGAACCGTACAAGCACTTCGACGAGGGCACGCCGGCCGAGCAGGAGTCGTTCGAGGAGCTCAAGATCCCGGACGGCATGTTGTTCGTGCTCGGCGACAACCGCAACCACTCGTGCGACTCGCGGTGCCAGGGGCAGGGTGGGATCAACGGGCTGGTGCCGGTGGACAACGTGATCGGCAAGGCGCGTGTGATCGTGCTGCCTCCGTCGAGGTGGGGCGCGGTTTCCGACCACAACCCGCACACCGTGTCGATGGGTGCGCCGGGATGGCAGCAGAACGTCCCCATGGGCCTGGGTATCGTCGCTGCGTGGCCGCTTCTGCTGCTGGGACGTCGAGTGCGCGACCGATTCCGCCGATGACGATGCTGATGCCGCCTCGCGCGGTGGTGCGGGGCTCGGCGGGGAACTGGGCGTTGCAGGGCACGCTGGAGCGCCGGGGGCTGGGCCCTGTCGCCGGTGTCGACGAGGCCGGGCGTGGTGCCTGCGCCGGTCCGCTGGTGATCGCGGCGTGCGTGCTGCGGCCGGGCGACTCGGCGCGGTTCGAGGGCCTGAACGACTCGAAGCTGATGACGGCTTTGGCGCGCGATCGGATGTACGACCTGGTGCTGAAGCGTGCCGTGGATCACTCGGTGATCGTCGTGTCGCCGGCAGAGGTCGACTGGCTGGGCATTCACGTCATGAACATCGAGGGCATGCGGCGCGCGGTGGCGCAGATGTCGACGCATCCTGGGTACGTGCTGACCGACGGCTTCAAGGTGCCGGGGATGCCCGCGCCGAACGTGGCGGTGCTCAAGGGCGACCAGGCCGCCGCGTGCGTGGCGGCGGCGTCTGTGCTGGCCAAGGTCACGCGGGACCGGATCATGGCCGATCTGCACTCGCAGCACCCCGAGTACGGGTTCAACGTGCACAAGGGCTACTGCACACCGGAGCACACGGCAGCGTTGATGGAGTACGGGCCGTGTGCGGAGCATCGCTGGTCGTATGTAAATGTGGCAGCGGCGGCTGCGAAGCACGGGCTCGCCGCGCCGCACAAGGTGGCGCGCGGCACGACCGTGACGGCCGTGGTCCAGAATGATGCAACCCCGGCCGACGCCGGGGAGCTCGCGACGAGTGAGGGCGCGGAGCAGATGACCCGCGCGGAGGCGTAATGAGTGCAGAGGATCTCGAGAAGTACGAGACCGAGATGGAGTTGTCGCTGTACAAGGAGTACCGCGACATCGTCAGCCAGTTCTCGTTCGTCGTGGAGACCGAACGTCGTTTTTACCTGGCCAACTCGGTGGACGTGCAGGTGCGCAACGCCGACGGCGAGGTGTACTTCGAGGTGCGCATGTCGGACGCGTGGGTGTGGGACATGTACCGCCCGGCGCGCTTCGTGAAGAACGTTCGTGTCATCACGTTCAAGGACGTGAACGTGGAGGAACTGGACAAGCCGGACCTTCGCCTGCCGGAAAGCGGGCCGTTCCCCACATAGCACACCCCACCGACAATTCCGCCGTTTCAACATCGACAACGGCCGACTTGTCCACAGCCGCTGAGTTGTCCACAGATTCCCCTCAGCCCCGCCACCCGCCCCGCCCCACCCTGCAAGGTCGTACCCAACGACCCGCAGGGAGGCGAGGCAGTGGTGGCACAGGCACTGGTCGAGACCAGGCAGCAGGAGCTGGGCCGGCAGGGCGAAGACCTGGCGTGCAGGTACCTGGAGGGGCAGGGCCTGGTGGTCCTGTCGAGGAACTGGGCGTGCCGGGACGGCGAGCTCGACGTCGTGGCCGTGGAAGGCGACCGTCTGGTCGTCTGCGAGGTCAAGACCAGGTCCGGCCCCGTCTGGGGCCGGCCGGACGAGGCCGTGGACGAACGCAAGCTGTCCCGCCTTCGCCGAACAGCCCTGCGCTGGCTGGCCGCGCACGGCGTCGGCTGGTGCAACGTCCGCGTCGACCTGATCTCGGTCACCTGGCCCGCTGACGGCGAAGCACGCCTGCAACACCTGCGGGGAGCCTGACATGGGCCTGGCGCAGGCGTGGTCCGTCGCCCTCTACGGCGTCGACGGCCTGGCGGTCGAGATCGAGGCCGACGTGGGTGTGGGCCAGCCCCGTACCCATCTCCTCGGGCTTCCCGATGCTTCTTTGCACGAGTCGAAGGAGCGGGTGAAGGCCGCTGTCCGCAACAGCAAGGAGGAGTGGCCGAAGCAGCGCATCGTCCTGGGCCTGTCCCCTGCGAACCTGCCCAAGGGCGGCAGCAGCTACGACCTGGCGATCGCCTGCGCCACCCTGGCCGCCGCCGGCTCGATCCCGTGCGAGCGCCTGGCCACCACCGTGCTGCTGGGCGAACTGGCCCTGGACGGCCGAGTGCGCCGGGTCCGAGGGGTTCTCCCCGCATTGCTGGCAGCCCGCCGCGCGGGCCTCACCACGGCCATCGTCCCGGTGGACGTCCTGCCAGAGGCGGCTCTGGTCGACGGCGTGGAGGTCCACGGCGCCCTGACCCTCTCCGAGGTCCTCTCCTGGCTGCGCGCCGAGGGCGTGACGCTGCAACCTCCACCGGAGGCGGAGGACCCACCGCTCGGCGAACTTCCGGACCTGGCCGACGTGGTGGGCCAACCGGAAGCCCGCTGGGCCCTGGAAGTAGCCGCGGCCGGCGCCCACCACCTGCTTTTGACGGGCCCACCGGGCACCGGCAAGACGATGCTCGCCGAACGCCTGCCAGGCCTGCTCCCACCGCTGACGCGCCAGGACGCCCTGGCCGTGACCGCGGTCCACTCGGTAGCCGGCGTCCTCTCGTCCGACTATCCACTGGTGGCCAGCCCGCCGTTCGTGAACGTCCACCACACGACGTCGATCGCGGCCCTGATCGGCGGCGGCAGCGGGATGGCGAAGCCGGGCGCAGCCTCCCGAGCCCACAAGGGCGTGCTCTTCCTCGACGAGGCCTGCGAGTTCGGCCAGAAAACGATCGACACCCTCCGCACGGCCCTGGAAGACGGCGAAGTCCGCATCCCCCGCCGAGACGGCATAGCCCGCTACCCGGCCCGCTTCCAGCTGATCCTCGCCACCAACCCGTGCCCCTGCGCCCCGCCGAAGGAAATCGACTGCATCTGCACCACCACAGTCCGCCGCCGCTACCAGTCCCGCCTCTCCGGCCCCCTGCTGGACCGCGTGGACCTCCGCGTCCGCATGAGAGCGACGACAGCCATGTCCAACGCCGACGCCACCCCACCAGAACCAACAGCCGTAGTCCGCGAACGCGTCCTCAAAGCCAGATCGCGAGCCGCCACCCGCTGGTCCGCCCACGGCCACACCTGGCCCACCAACGCCGTAGTGCCAGGCCCAGCCCTACGCCGCGAGTTCGCCCTACCGCGCCAAACCACAGCACTACTGGACCGAGCCCTGGCCACCGGCGCCTTAACAGGCCGAGGAGCCGACCGCTGCCTACGAGTCGCCTGGACCCTGGCCGACCTGGCCGAGTCCGACCGCCCCACCGCCGACCACGTAGCCGCAGCCCTCCACTTCCGAGAACGTCGCGCGCCCTAACCCCAACTCCCGGCATAGGCACTGCAGACCCGCTGGCGCCCACCGGCTGCCAACCGGCTGGTGCCCACCCGACGGCACCAACCGGCCGGTAGGCAACCGGCCTGCGGTGCGCTCGACCGCCACCAACCGACGAGTTCTCGACTAAACCGCGGCCAACGCGCCGGCATCAGCTCACCAGCAGCCCGGCCAGACCGCTCAAGACCGCCGGACGCAGGCCCGGTCCTGTCCTCCGTGCCTGCTTCCGGCCGAGCGGGGCGCCAGTTCACCCCTTGACAGGCGCCCCGCTCACCCCTCGCACCGCAATCCAACTGAACACAACCGTCCCCAAGCAGCTGGGCGCGGAGCACCCAAGCCCCGACTCCGCGCCCGGCCCCGGTCGAGCGGGCGCTCGCCCACACCCCCAGCGGCGCCCGCTCACCTCAACCGCCCGTCGCCACCCCGGGACCGGACCCGGATCGCCGCTCGCTCAGCCAGGGCGAGAGCCACACCTGCGACCTAACCCAGCTGTTCCTGAGCCCCAACCGTCCTCAAGTCCAACCGTCGCTGAGCCCGACCGAGCCGACCTGACGCGATCCGACCCGACTCGACTCGACCTGAGCCGACCCGACTCGACCTGAGCCCGCTCAAAGCTGCCGGGCGCGGAGCCCACTCCCACTCTGCGCCCGGCACCCATCCCAACCGCGGCACCCGAGCCGCCGGACGCAGTGCCTCGAGCCTCGGCTCGGTGTGCGGCTCAGGTCGAGCGGGCGCTGTCCCTGGATCCGACAGGCCCTGGACCCGACAGGCCCTGGACCCGACAGGCCCTGGACCCGACAGGCCCTGGACCCGACAGGCCCTGGACCGCCGGTCCCGAAGCCGCCGGGCGCGGAGCCCTACTCCCACTCCGCGCCCGGCACCCATCCCAATTGCGGCATCCAAGCCGCCGGACGCAGTGCCTCGAGCCTCGGCTCGCGTCCGGTTCCCGAGCGGGTCGCTCGCCCCATCCCCAGCGGGCGGCCCGCTCACCCCGACCTCCCTCTCGAACAGGAGCCCGACCATGACCCCACTCCTCGTCCCGGCCGCCGCGACCTCCGCGGCGTCAGCCGTTCCCGCACTTCTGCAGCTGCCGTGCACAGTCCGAAGGCGTTCCTCAGGCGTCAGCCCGCCGAGCCACTGGCGGCCCGGCCCCTGGCATCGCTGGCTGCCGTGGTGGTGGTTCCGGTGACCGCGCCACCGACCGATGCCGTCCGGCTGGCCAGGGCTTACCTCTCCCGTGTGGCCGAGCCCTACCCTGCGGCGCTCGCGGCGCTGGTCGCTGAGGTCGGTCCGGTCGAGGCCGCGAAGCTCGTCCGCGCAGGCGAGGTGTCGCCGTCCGTCGCCAGTCAGACTTCTGCTCGCCGGGCCGAGGAGCGTGCCCACGAAGACATCGAGCGCCTCACCAAGATCGGTGGGCGGTTGGTCATCCCGGAGGACGACGAGTGGCCGCGGTGGCCGTTCGTCGCGCTTGGGGGTGTGGCCGCGCAGCGGTGTGGAGGGGAGCCGCTTGCGCTTTGGGTCCGTGGGCCGCACGACCTTGCAGAGGCGACAGACAAGGCTGTGGCGATCGTGGGGTCGCGCGCGGCCAGCGGGTATGGCGAGCACGTTGCCGGCGAGTTCGCGTACGGCTTGGCGCAGGCCGGGGTGACTGTTGTCTCCGGTGCGGCGTATGGGATTGACGGTGCTGCTCACCGGGGCGCGCTTGGGGCTGGTGGGCTGACTGTCGCGGTGTTGGCGTGCGGGGTGGACTTCGCCTATCCCGCGGGGCATCAGGGGTTGCTGGCCAAGATCGCGCGGGAAGGGGTGATCGTCAGCGAGTATCCGCCTGGTGTGACGCCCGCTCGGCATCGGTTTCTCACGCGCAACCGGCTCATTGCGGCGTTGGGCGGCGGCACTGTTGTTGTGGAGGCAGGGAGGCGTAGTGGGGCCAAGAACACGGCTGCGATCACGCTTGCGCTGGGGCGGCCGTTGATGGTGGTGCCGGGGCCTGTCACGTCGGCCAGTTCGGTCGGGTGTCACGAGTTGTTGCGGGACGGGCAGGCGGTGTCGGTGAGTTCGGTGGCCGAGATCGTGGAGTCGGTGGGGCGGTTCGGGGACGACCTGGCCACCGAGCCCATCGAGAAGGAGAGCGAGCTCGGGGCGCCGCAGGGGGAGGCCATGCGGGTGTACGAGGCCTTGGGGAGGCGGTGCGGGGTCAGCGACGACGTCGTGTCGGTTGAGTCCGGGGTGCCGTTGGAGCGGGTTCGGGCGTTGTTGCCCGAGTTGGAGCTCGCTGGGCTGGCTCTGCAGGTTGACGAGGGCTGGCAGAAGCTGGAGGTGCGGTGATCAGCTGCCGCGGAGGGCGTGGTGGGGCATGACCTCCACGTCTTCCGCGTCCACTATGGACAGTTAGGTTCGTGTCAACGTGAGTTTCTCGCTCGCGCCTGGTTGAGCGGTGCGGACGACTGAGCGCGTTTGCTCGCTTTCGTGAGACGGGTTGACCTGCGGCTTCGCTTCCGTCATCTGGAGGCGTCACCCGGCCTCGCGTGTGGTGTCGTCGCCGGTGTTCGGGTCGGTGTCGCGCAGCACGAGGGCCGCGATGACGGCGTCGGCGAGGGCTTCGGCCTTCTGCTGTTTCATGCCGAGTGAGAGGGCTCGGTCCAGGGCGATCTGGCGCACCTCGGCCAGTTGGGCCGTGGTCAGCGGCGTGGACGGCAGTTCGAGCGGTTCGGGCTGCTTGCCGCGGATCTTGCGCCACGCTTTGCGCACGGCGCTGGTGGTGCCGTCGCGCACGGCTTTGCCGACGCTGTCGGAGACCGCGGTGATCACGCTGCCGGACACCAGGGCGATCACCGGGGTCGCCATCGCGACGATGTCGCCGAGGCCGAAGCCCAGCGGGTCGTCGTGGGCGCGGCGCAGCCTGCGTTCTGCCTGCTTGGGGCTCTCCAGGTACGGGGCGGCGACGATGTCGTACGCGGACAGCTCCTCGGGAGCGATCTTGCGCACGACTCGGCGTGCGAGGTCATCGGCTGTTCGAGCGGTCGTGCTGGTTGCCATCGCTACTCCGAAAGGTGATCTGTGCGTGCCACCAAACCCCTGGTCGTCACAGGGAGTTGAAACGTTATCTCGCTCGCGATCATGAGAGCGCTCTCAAATGGCGCGAGGGTGTGGCGATACTTGACCAAACGCCTCGACTGGCGCAGCGTCTTGGCCTATGTCCCCGCCGCCGCATGGTCGGACACGCCGTGTCGATCTGGTTCGCCTGCGCGAAAAGCTGCCGGCGTCCGTTGGGGACGTGTTGCGGCAGTACGAACGGCACCTGACGTTGGAGCGCGATCTCTCGCCGCACACCGTGCGCGCGTACGTCGGCGATGCGGTGGCGTTGCTGGGACATGTCGCGGGGAATATCCCGGAGAACGCCGACGTCGGACGTGTTGACCTAACGAACTTGCGGTCATGGCTTGCCGCACAACGCACTGCGGGCGCCAGCCGCACGACGCTTGCGCGGCGGGCTGCTGCCGCGCGCACGTTCACCGCGTGGGCGCATCGCGCGGGCCATGTGGCGGCTGATCCGGGGTCTCGGCTCGCGGCTCCGCGACCACACAGGACGTTGCCGTCCGTGTTGCGTGTGGACCAGGCGAAGGACGCCATGGCCGCCGTATCCTCCGGCGCTTCCGAGGGCGATCCGGTTGCGCTGCGTGATCAGGCCGTGGTGGAGTTGCTGTACGCCACAGGTATCCGCGTGGCCGAACTTTGTGGTCTTGACCTCGACGACGTGGACTACTCCCTGAGGGTGATTCGGGTTCTGGGCAAAGGTGGGCGCGAGCGCAGCACGCCGTTCGGCGTGCCGGCCGAGCGAGCGCTGCGGCGGTGGCTGGACGAGGGTCGAAACGCCCTGGTAGCACCGGATTCGCCACCGGCTTTGTTCCTCGGCGCCCGAGGTGGCCGGTTGAACCAGCGGGCCGTTCGCACTCTGGTGCACGAGGTCGTCGCTGTGGTACCGGATGCGCCGGACATCGGGCCGCACGGGTTGCGCCACTCCGCTGCGACCCATTTGCTGGAAGGAGGAGCGGACCTGCGCACCGTCCAAGAACTGCTTGGTCACGCTACGCTCGCAACGACTCAGCTTTACACACACGTCACTGTCGAACGGCTGAAGGCGATCCATGACCGAACCCACCCCCGTTCCTGACGCCCCAGGGGGAGGATCGCGTACGGCGACCGTGCCCCCTGAACCTCTCGTGCCCGCACCGGTTTCGAAGCAGGCGAGCAACGGGCACCGTCAGAACGGCGCGCCGCGCACCGAGGCGACCCCCGAGCCCGGTGCGAACACGCATGTCAACGGCACGCCCGTGGCCGTTCCGACTGCGGTGACGCGCGCGGATGCCAGGTCTGGTGACGACGTCGAGGCCGGCATCGTCGCGCTGTGGCGCAGCTACGGAGAGTCCCGCGAACAGAGCCAGCGCGACCGCCTGGTGCTGCACTACGCGCCGCTGGTCAAGTACGTCGCAGGTCGCGTCGGCACGGGCCTGCCCGCCCACGTGGACGTGGCCGACCTGATCCAGTCCGGCATCTTCGGCCTGGTCGACGCGATCGAGAAGTTCGAGCCGGAACGCGGCCTCAAGTTCGAGACCTACGCCATGCAGCGCATTCGCGGCGCGATCCTCGATGACCTCCGCTCTCAGGACTGGGTGCCGCGCTCGGTCCGCAGCCGCGCCCGCGACGTCGAGCGCGCCCTGGAACGCCTCGGCGCCAAGCTGCAGCGCACGCCCACCGACCGCGAGCTCGCCGCAGAGCTCAAGATCGGCCTGGCCGAACTGCGTGAGCTCTACGGCCAGCTCCAGCTCACCAGCGTCGTTGCCCGACGACGCAGCGGAAGACCCGGTGGCCAGCCTCGTCGACCTGGACAGCCGTCGTCAGCTGGCCGACGCGATAGCCCAGCTGGCCGAGCGCGACCGCGTGGTCGTGACCCTCTACTACTTCGAGAACCTGACCCTCGCCGAGATCGGCAAGGTCCTCGGCGTCACCGAGTCCAGGGTCTGCCAGCTGCACACCCGCGCCGTCCTGCGCCTCCGCACCAAGCTCAACGAGCAGTCCGAGGCCTGACCGAGCCCGGATCACCACCCGCAACCCGGCGAGTGCCGGGCTGCCGCACGGCCGTACCGCCGCGCTGCCGCGGGGTGCTGACGAGGCCTCCGAGCCTCCAGAACCTGGGCTTCCCACCTCTTTTCGTCGCTTGCCAGGGCTAATTCACTCGAACGGGTGGCCCTTGGAGTTGCTCCAAGTACGCCGAGTGCTCATGCACGGAGCCGCGAGGTCTGCCGGCTAGCCGCCTCTGGGAGGTGCCGAGGCGTTCAACGGCAGCAATCGCACCCGGCCTGTCGACACCAGCCGCAACGGGTCGAGGTACTCGTGGCCGCGCCGGGCACCCCAGTGCAGGCACGGCGACGGGCAATGCCCCTCCTGCAGGTGACCGATGACCTCCCCGCGACGCACCGAACGTCCGGCTACGACGGCCGGCGCAACTGGTTCGTAGGTCGTCCGCAGCCCACCGCGGTGCTCCAGGGACACCAGCGTCCGGGCCGCGACAGCACCGGCGTACACGACCACCCCGTCCCCAGCAGCCAGAACAGCGGTGCCGGCGGGAGCGGACAGGTCCACGCCCCGGTGGCCGGGCCCGAACGGCGAAGCGGGCGCCTGGAACGCGCGCACCACCGGATGTGGCGGCGGCAGGGGCCACGTGAAGTGGGCGGGAGAGGGAGCCAGAAGGGCCGAGAGGACCAGGGCGGCGGGGAGGAGGGGCATGGGTCAACGGTCGGTCAGATCGCACCCTGGGGACCAGCGGTGATCGCGGAACTGTGGATTACTCGCCGGTTGTGGACAACTACCCCTTGCGGGCTCGGGGCGATTCGAAGTTTGTCGGGGTTGGGGCGTAGACTGTTGGGCGCGTCCCGTCTGTGCGGGACGACTTCGCGTGCCAACGCAGATCCGGCCAGCTGATCTCAGCAGGGTCGAGTCACGACGTCCGACGGTCCTGATGGTGGAGAGATCCTCCGTGGGTGCGGACGGCGGCTACGGCACCAGGGCTGAGGGCCGACCCGGCCTGAGGCGTCAACCGAACCGACGCGCAAACGTGCGTCCGACAGATGAGGTGCGAACCGGCCATGGCCGTCGTAACCATGAAGCAGCTGCTTGACAGCGGCGTGCACTTCGGGCATCAGACCCGGCGCTGGAACCCGAAGATGAAGCGTTACATCTTCACCGAGCGCAACGGCATCTACATCATCGACCTGCAGCAGACGCTGACCTACATCGACCGGGCTTTCGAGTTCGTCAAGGAGACGGTCGCGCACGGCGGGTCGATCCTGTTCATCGGCACCAAGAAGCAGGCGCAGGAGGCCATCGCCAACGAGGCGCTCCGCGTCGGCATGCCCTACGTGAACCAGCGCTGGCTGGGCGGCATGCTCACCAACTTCTCGACGGTCCACAAGAGGCTTCAGCGGCTCAAGGAGCTGGAGTCGATGGAGCAGACCGGTGGTTTCCAGGGTTTCACCAAGAAGGAAATCCTGATGATGAACCGCGAGAAGGACAAGCTGGAGCGCACGCTCGGCGGTATCCGCGACATGTCCAAGGTGCCCAGCGCCGTGTGGATCGTGGACACCAAGAAGGAGCACATCGCGGTCGGTGAGGCTCGCAAGCTGAACATCCCGATCGTGGCGATCCTCGACACGAACTGCGACCCGGACGAGGTCGACTACCCGATTCCGGGTAACGACGACGCGATCCGTTCCGCCGCTCTGCTGACCAAGGTCGTGGCCGAGGCGCCGCCGCCGGTCTGATGCAGCGCTCCGGTGCCCGCCGCGACGCCGCCGACGGCCAGGACAAGCCCGAGGTCGCGAGCGACGAGCCGCTGGCGGAGTGGGAGCAGGAGCTTCTCACCAACACCACGGCCGAGGCCCCGGCCGAGCAGCCCGTCCAGTCCTGATTTCCCCCACGCGGCGCCCGCACACCAGCGGGCGCCGCGTGACTCAAGCGCGTACATCGCAGAAGGAAAACGATGGCGAACTACACCACCGCGGACGTCAAGAAGCTCCGCGAGCTGACCGCCGCCGGCATGATGGACTGCAAGAAGGCGCTGGACGAGGCTGACGGCGACTTCGACAAGGCCGTCGAGATCCTGCGCATCAAGGGCGCCAAGGACGTTGGCAAGCGCGCCGAGCGCACCACGTCCAACGGCCTCGTCGTCGTCAAGGACGGCGCGATGGTCGAGCTGCGCTGCGAGACCGACTTCGTGGCCAAGAACGCCGACTTCATCGCCCTGGCCGACGACATCGTCGCGATCGCCAAGGCCAACAAGGTCGCCGACGTCGAGGCCCTCAAGGCCGTCGAGGTCGACGGCAAGACCGTGGACGCGCTGGTCCAGGAGTTCTCCGCCAAGATCGGCGAGAAGCTCGAGCTGGCCAAGGCCGTCGACTTCGACGGCACCGTCTCGGTCTACCTGCACAAGCGTGCCGCTGACCTGCCGCCCGCCGTCGGCGTGCTGGTCGAGTACACCGGTGACAACGCCGAGGCCGCCAAGGGTGCCGCGATGCAGATCGCCGCCATGCGCCCGAAGTACGTCACGCGTGAGGACGTCCCGGAGGAGCTCGTCGCGAACGAGCGCCGCATCGCCGAGGAGACCGCTCGCGAGGAGGGCAAGCCGGAAGGCGCGCTGCCCAAGATCGTCGAGGGTCGCGTCAACGGCTTCTTCAAGGACGTCGTGCTCCTCGAGCAGGCTTCCGTGACGGACAGCAAGAAGACGGTCAAGGCTCTTCTGGACGAGGCCGGCGTGACGGTGACCCGTTTCGCTCGGTTCGAGGTCGGCCAGAGCTGATTGCAGTGAGGGCGGGGTTGCGGCGACATGCGACCCCGCCCTCAGCATGTCCAGACGCTTCACTCTGGCGAGGTGCGTTCGCGGGATGCGCGGGCTCGTCGTTCAGAGAATCCTGTGGGGACACCCCACACCCCAGGCTCCCAAAGGCGCGAGGAGAGGACCTGTGAGCGAAGAAGGTAGCCACGGCTACAGCCGGGTGATGCTCAAGCTCGGTGGCGAGATGTTCGGCGGCGGTGGCGTCGGCGTTGATCCCGATGTCGTCCAGACAGTCGCCCGGCAGATCGCGGCCGTCCACGAGTCCGGCGTGCAGGTCGCCGTCGTGATCGGTGGTGGCAACTTCTTCCGCGGGTCCGAGCTCCAGCAACGCGGCATGGACCGGTCGCGCGCCGACTACATGGGCATGCTCGGCACGGTCATGAACTGCCTGGCGCTGCAGGACTTCCTCGAGCGCGAGCACGGTATCGACACCCGCGTGCAGACCTCCATCCAGATGACGCAGGTCGCCGAGTCCTACATCCCCCGCCGTGCGATGCGCCACCTCGACAAGGGCCGCGTCGTGATCTTCGGTGGCGGCGCCGGCCTGCCGTACTTCTCCACGGACACCACCGCCGCCCAGCGCGCGCTGGAGATCGGCTGCGAGATCGTCCTGATGGCGAAGGCCGTCGACGGCGTCTACACGGCCGACCCCAAGATCGACCACGACGCGTTGATGTTCGACAACATCACCCACCGCGAGGTGCTGGAGCGCGGCCTCAACGTCGCCGATGCCACGGCCTTCAGCCTCTGCATGGACAACAACATGCCGATACTGGTCTTCAACCTTCTCACCGAGGGGAACATCGCGCGCGCGGTGCGTGGTGAGAAGATCGGCACTCTGGTCAGCACCCCCGGTGGCCGCCCGGCCTTCTAGACCTGGTGGGATCTGACCAGGACCGGGATTTGGGCACGCACACGCAGAGCAAGGAGCAGTCGTGATCGACGAGACCCTCCTCGACGCCGAGGAGAAGATGGAAAAGGCGGTTTCGGTGGCGAAGGAGAACCTCGCCTCCGTTCGAACCGGTCGTGCGACTCCCTCGATGTTCAACCGCATCCACGTCGACTACTACGGTTCGCCGACGCCGCTGAACCAGATGGCCAGCATCTCGGTCCCTGAGGCGCGCATGGCGGTCGTGAAGCCGTACGACGCGACTCAGCTGAACGCGATCGAGAAGGCGATCAGGGACTCCGACCTGGGCGTCAACCCCGGCAACGACGGCAACATCATCCGCGTCGTCATCCCTCAGCTCTCCGAGGAGCGCCGCCGGGACATGGTGAAGGTCGCCAAGCAGAAGGGCGAGGACGCACGCGTCTCCGTCCGCGGCGTCCGCCGCAAGGCGAAGGAAGAGATCGACCGTCTCGTCAAGGACGGCGAGGTCGGCGAGGACGACGGCGCTCGTGGTGAGAAGGAGCTTGACGCTCTCACCCACAAGTACACCGCGCAGGTCGACGAGCTCGTGAAGCACAAGGAAGCCGAGCTCCTCGAAGTCTGATGTTCCTGATGGTTTCGCCCGGCCGAGTCGCCGCAGGCGACGTAGTTGCCCTGGCCGGGCGGAGGTCGTGATGGGAGCACCGGTGGCAGGCAGTCCCTCGGACGTGCCCGCGTCGAAGCCGTCGCGCGCGGGACGTGACCTGCGGGCGGCGATCCTGGTCGGCGTCGGGCTCGGCGCGGTGATCATCTTGTCGCTGCTGACCGTCCGGCAAACCTTCATCGGCATCGTCGCTGCCGCCGCGGCGGTGTCGACGTGGGAGCTCGCGAACGCCTTCCGCAAGGGCGGCATCAACGTCGCCCTGTGGCCCGCGCTCATCGGCGGCCAGGCGATCATCTGGCTGTCCTGGCCGCTGGAGCGCACCGGCATGATGACCGCGTTCGTGGTCACGGTGCTGGTGTGCATGATCTGGCGGTTCCGGGGCGGCTCGGACGGCTACCTGCGCGACCTCAGTGCGTCCGTGTTCACCATCGCGTACATCCCGGTGTTCGCGTCTTTCGCGGCCATGCTGGTCGTCCCCGAGGACGGCACGGGTCGCGCGTTCGCGTTCCTCATCGGGGTCGTGCTGTCGGACGTCGGCGGCTACGCGGCCGGTGTCTTCCTCGGCAAGCACCCGATGGCGCCGTCGATCAGCCCGAAGAAGTCCTGGGAGGGCTTCGCGGGTTCGTTGGTCGCCGGCATGGTCGGCGGTGCGATCACGCTCACGACACTGCTCGACGGCCAGTGGTGGCAGGGCGTGCTCTTCGGTGCCGCGCTCGTCGTCACGGCCACCGCGGGCGACCTGGTCGAGTCGCTGATCAAGCGCGACCTCGGCATCAAGGACATGGGCACGCTGCTGCCCGGCCACGGCGGTCTGATGGACCGGATGGATTCGCTGCTGCCGTCCGCCGTCGCATCCTGGCTGCTGCTGCACCTCTTCGTGCAGTAGCTAGTCGTCGTACGGGTCGTCCACCTCGGTACGCGGCTCGGCCTCGATCACGCGGGACTGGTCGATCACCGAGAAGGCCATTCCCGCGTGGTCCTCGACGACGGTGATGCGTCCGAACGGGGTGTCGTACGGCTCGACGGTCACCCGGCCCCCGAGCTCCAGCACCCGGTACGCCACCGAGTCGGTGCCGATCTCGGGCGCGGCGTTGAAGTACACCATCCAGTGCGAACGCTCCGCGTACGGAAACTCGCGCCCCATCTTCTGGCGGCCGATCACCTCGGTGCCGTCGACGGACCACGACGCGTAGTCCAGCCGATGCCCGTCGCCGATCTGCGTGATGTCGTAGTGGCACAGCTCGCCGAAGAACTCGTCGGCCGCCGCGCCGTCACGGGTGTTCAGCTCGGCCACGCGTAGGCCCCGTGCCCGCCAGTGCCGAACCGCCAGTCCGGCGGCACGTGCCGGAACCCGACGACGGCGCCGCTCGGGTCGGCGATCACCGTGCTCTGCGTGTGGTCGGCGGCGTCCTCGGGGTTGCGCAGCACGGATCCGCCGAGGTGGAAGGCTTTCTCCGCGGTGGCCCGCGCGTGCGGGGTGACCAGGTACAACCGCCACGGCTCCGGTTCGCCCTGCGGCAGTCCGGCGACGGGGACGCCGTCGACCATCGCCACGGTGTAGCCGGCGTCGTCGGCGTAGTGCCAGCCGAACAGGCCGGTGTAGAACTCGATCGCGCCCTTGAGGTCGTCCACCGCTCTCTCGACCCAGCACGGACTTCCCGCGAGCAACGGTGCGAGCTGGGGCGTGTTGGGAGCGATCGACACTGCCGCCTCCTGCAGGGAAGAGATGCGGTCACGCTACGCCGTAGCTGGACGAATTCGTACGGTCACCGTGAAATCGAGGCCCTACAGTGTCTTCGTGAGGGGATTCGTGCGGGCGGCATTGAACGCGGTGCGTCCGGCAGATGTCGTGCCAAGTCCGAACATCTGGCATTGGCCTGACGTTTACGAGGTCGAGAACCGCGCGCAGGACGTGCACGGCGCGATTTGGACGGCAATAAGCGAAGAATGTCCGTTTGACGGTTTGGACGTCGTGGACGTCGGCTGCGGCGACGGCTACCACCTGCCGATCTTCGCCTCGTCCGCGCGTTCGGTCGTCGGCGTCGAACCGCATCCGCCGCTCGTGGTGCGCGCCAAGAATCGAGTGACGTCCCTGCCGAACGTCCGCGTTGTTTCCGGTCCCGCGCAACGGCTGCCGCTCGACGACGGCTCCGCTGATCTCGTGCACGCCCGCACCGCTTACTTCTTCGGTCCTGGCTGCGAGCCGGGCCTGCGCGAGGCGGACCGCGTGCTGCGCCCTGGCGGCGCGCTCGCCGTTGTGGATCTGGACGGCGCCGCCTCGCCGTACGGGCCGTGGCTTTGCGCCGACGAACCGCGCTACGACCCGTCGGCGGTCGAGAAGTTCTTCGCGGACAACGGTTTCTCGCTCACCCGCATCACCGCCGAGTGGCGGTTCGAAAATCGGGAAGACCTGGAGTCCGTGCTGCGCATAGAGTTCTCCGCCAAGGTCGCCGAGCGTGCGATCGCGTCGGTCGGCGGGCTCAGCTTCCCGGTCGGCTACCGGCTGCACGTGCGCCGCAAGCCGAAGGGGCTGATCTTGTGATCCGTGAGATGCAACGTCTCACGCAACGTCTGTGGTCCCTGCGCGCCAACTGGCACGTCGGAGACCTTGCGTGGCAACGGTTCGAGCACGTCGGCCGCGAGCAGGAGTGGCAGTTCGAGCTGTGGCACCGCGACGGCGAGGTCGTCGCCTGGGCATGGGAGCAGCGCGGCACCGACCTCTTCCTGCAGGTCGACCCGGCTTGTGCGGACGTTGCCGACGAGGTGCTGAAGCGCTTCCCCGACCGGGAGGTGATGATCCTCGACGCCGAGGACCACCTGATCGCCGCTCTGGAACGTCAGGGGTACGCGGTGAAGGACGGCCAGTACCAGGTGTTCATGACGCACGACCTGCGTGACCTGCCCGCGGTGTCGTTGCCGGACGGATTTGTGGTCCGTCCCATCACGGAAGCCGATCTGGCGCGACGGGTTGAGGTTCATCAACGGGTCTGGCACCCGTCGCGGGTCACCGAGGAGAGCTACCGCAACGTGATGGCGGCCTGGCCTTATCGCCCGGATCTCGACTGGGTGGTGGAGGCGCCGGATGGACGGTTCGCGGCGTACTGCCTGATGTGGTTCGACGACCAGAATCGCGTGGGTGAGCTGGAACCCGTTGGCACGCATCCGGATTTCCGCCGGATGGGATTGGGGGCGGCTGTCTGTTTTGGCGCGATGCGGGCTTTGCGTGAGTTGGGCGCCGATCAGGCGATCGTGTATCCGGTCCACGACAATCCCGCGGAGACGTTCTACCAGCATCTGGGCTTCCGGCCGTATGCCCGCACTCTGACCTACAGTCGCTAGGCTCTGGTTCGTGGAGAAGCGAATCGCAGGCAGGTTGGACCGCCAGGTCGGCGTCGTGGGGCTGGGCTGCTGGCAGCTCGGCGCGGACTGGGGCGAGGTGGACGAGAGCGAGGCGCTCGCGCTGCTGCACGCCGCCGCCGACACGGGAGTCGACTTCTTCGACACCGCTGACGTGTACGGCGACGGCCGCAGCGAGACCCTCGTCGGCCGGTTCCTGAAGGAGCGCAACGACGACGTCTTCGTTGCCACCAAGATGGGCCGGCGGCTGCCGGCACAGACCACGGAGGGGTACAACCGGGAGAACTTCCTCGCGTGGAACGACCGCAGCCGCCGCAATCTCGGGGTCGACACGTTGGATCTGGTGCAGCTGCACTGTCCGCCCACGCCGGTGTACGACCGCGACGAGGTGTTCGACACCTTGGACGAAATGGTTGAGCAGCAACGGATCGCTGCTTATGGCGTGTCGGTGGAGAAGGTCGAGGAGGCGCTGGCGGCGATCAGGCGTCCGCACGTGGCCAGCGTGCAGATCATCCTGAACGCGTTCCGGCTGAAGCCTCTCGAGGAGGTGCTCCCCGCGGCGCAAGAGGCGGGGGTCGCGATCATCGCGCGGGTGCCGCTCGCGTCCGGGTTGCTGACCGGGAAGTACACGGCGGCAACGACTTTCGGTGCGGACGATCACCGCAACTACAACCGCAACGGTGAGGCGTTCGACGTCGGCGAGACCTTCTCCGGGGTCCCTTACGAGGTCGGCTTGGAGGCGGTGGAACGCCTCAGGCCCCTCGTTCCCGACAACGCCACGATGGCGCAGTTCGCGCTGCGGTGGATCATCGACCAGCCCGGTGTCACGGTAGTGATCCCCGGTGCGCGCAACGTGGAGCAGGCGCTGGCCAACTCACAGGCCGCTGATCTGCAGCCCGTCGACGAGAAGGCCGTCGCGGCGGTGTACGACGAGCTGATCCGGCCGCACGTGCACGACCGGTGGTAGGTCACTCCTCGGCGAGGATGGCGTAGAGCTTGCGCCGCAGCTCGTTGTAGAGCTCGACCGCGCGGGTCTTCTGCTCGGGCGTGCCCGCGTGGGAGATCTGCTCCATCGCGCTGCCGAGCAGCCGGATCGCCGACCGCAGTTCGCCGTCGACGGGGTCGAGCTGGATGTTGATGTCGCGCCAGGGCGGGGCCGTGTGCTCCGTCCTGCCGTGGTCGGTGAGCGTGAACAGCTTCTTGCCTCCTTCTTCCTCCGCGGAGATGAGGCCTTCGTCGGCGAGCATCTGCAGCGTCGGGTAGACCGAGCCGGGGCTCGGGCTCCACGCGCCGCCGGTGCGCCTGGCGATCTCCTGAATGATTTCGTAGCCGTGCATCGACCGTTCTGTCAGCAAGGACAGAACCGCCGCCCGGACGTTGCCGCGCCTCTGGCGGCCGCCCCTGCCACCGCCCCCGAAGGGTCCGTGGCGATGCCTGTGCAAGTGGTTCCTGTGGTGTGGTCTCATCATCATGTCGCTAACGATATATCGGAAGCTATCGCGATGCAACGGTCTTGTGGAGGTGAAGTTCATGGGACACTAGATGTGCTATGACCTCGCTTCCCCTTGTCTTCGACGCGCCCAAGCGCGGCCTGCCGCCGCGCCACCTGGTCGACCTCACGCCTGCTCAGCGCGCTGAGGCCGTTGCCGCCCTCGGCGAGAAGCCGTTCCGCGCCAAGCAGCTGTCGAACCACTACTTCAGCCGCCTGACCGTCGATCCCGCCGAGATGACCGACATCCCGGCCGCCACGCGCGACAAGCTCGTGTCGGACCTGATGCCGCCGCTGTTCACGGTGGTGCGCAAGGTCACGGCCGACGAGGGAGCGACCGCGAAGACGCTCCTGCGCGCGCACGACGGCACGCTCATCGAGTCCGTGCTGATGCGCTACCCGGACCGCGCGACGCTGTGCATCTCGTCGCAGGCCGGCTGCGGCATGGCCTGCCCGTTCTGCGCGACCGGCCAGGGCGGCCTGCAGCGCAACCTGTCGACCGCGGAGATCGTGGACCAGGTGCGGCTGGGTGCCGCGGCGATGCGCGACGGCGAACTGCCCGGCGGTCCCGGCCGCCTGTCGAACATCGTCTTCATGGGCATGGGCGAACCGCTCGCGAACTACAAGCGCGTGATCGAGGCCGTGCACCGCATCACGGCTCCGGCGCCGGACGGTCTGGGCATCTCGCAGCGCACGGTCACCGTGTCGACGGTCGGGCTCGTGCCGGCGATCCGCAAGCTGACCGAGGAGAAGCTGCAGGTGCGGCTCGCGGTGTCGCTGCACACGCCGGACGACGAGCTGCGCGACACGCTGGTGCCGGTCAACACGCGGTGGAAGGTCTCGGAGGTGCTGGAGGCCGCGCGTGCGTACGCGGACCAGACCGGGCGGCGGGTGTCGATCGAGTACGCGTTGATCCGCGACATCAACGACCAGGGCTGGCGAGCGGACCTGCTCGGCAAGAAGCTGCGCAAGCACCTCGGGCAGCTGGTGCACGTGAACCTGATTCCGTTGAACCCGACTCCGGGGTCGAAGTGGGACGCGTCGCCGAAGCCGGTGGAGCGGGAGTTCGTGCGGCGGGTCCGGGAGCAGGGTGTCGAGTGCACTGTGCGGGACACGCGTGGACAGGAGATCGCGGCTGCCTGCGGTCAGCTGGCCGCTGAAGGCTGACTCGAACGTCTGGCTGGCTGCCGCAGGTGTCAGTATCACCTGCGGTGCTAGCATTGACTGCAGTGACAGCATCGGAGGTGGATCATGGCGGTCCTTACGATCCGCGACTTCGACGAGAGTCTGAAGGCGAAGCTGAGGATTCGTGCGGCTGAGCACGGGCGATCGATGGAGGCCGAGGTGCGTGCGATCCTCGCCGCAGCGTTGACCAGGTCCGAGTCAGGTCCGGGCATGGGATCGAGAATCCGGCAGCGCTTCGCCGATGTCGACGACGTATCGCTCGAACCTCCGCAGCGCACGGAGCTGGCACGAGCAGCGGAGTTTCCCGAGTGATCGTTCTTGACACCAACGTCGTTTCCGAACTGATGTGGCGAGTTCCGAACGACGATGTGGTCCGCTGGGTGGACCGGTATCCGGCCGATGAAGTCTTCATCACCGCTGTGACAGCCGCCGAGCTCGCATATGGGATCGAGCGAATGCCGGACGGCCAGCGCAAGACCGCGCTGGCGGTCAAGGTTTCGGAACTTCTGACCGAAGACTTCCAGGGGCAAATCCTGCCGTTCGACGGTGTGGCAGCCGTGTACTACGGCGAGATCGCCGCAGCGCGTGAAGAGCAGGGGTGTCCGATCAGCATGGCCGATGCACAGATCGCTGCGATCTGCCGACGCCTCGCCGCCTGCTTGGCCACACGCAACACCAAGGATTTTGTCAACACAGGCATCACCTTGCTCGACCCGTGGGGCGACGCTGTCGCCGCTGAAGGCTGACGGTCACGCACCCTTGGCGAGGAGGAGGTAGAACTCCAGCCACATCAGGCGGACAGAGGTCTGGCACAGCCACTCCGGCTCGACCGGGCTTTGCGGGTCGTCGGCCAGCGGGGGATCTCTGAGGTCGATTCTGAACGTGGCGTTGCTGTCGAGGACGACCAGCGAGCAATAGCTGCCGTCACCGATGTTGCGAGTCCATGCCGCATCACCGTCGTGCGGGCCGTCCTTCGTCGCTCGGGCATAGCCCGCGTCGAGGTACTTCTGGAATTCGACGCGCTCCTCGTCGATGGTGCTGACCGAGAACTCGAACTCGATCGGACTCGCGTGTCGGCAGATCCTTGATCTTGCTGGAGATGGTGTCGCAGTTCGGAAGCGGTTTGGCGCCGTGGCTGGCGGCGTCGCGCTTGCTGATCAGGAGAACGGTCGCGCCGACTCCCCCCGCCACGAGACGATCGCGATGGCCGCGATGCCGAGCAGTTCGATCTTCGCCCGATTTGAGTGTCAGCGGACAGAGGCGGACAGGAAGTCAGTCGATAAAACCGTCCGGCTACCATGCGGCTCCGTGGGGGAACCAACCAGACTGGTCGCGGGCAGATACGCGACGATCAGAGAGCTCGGCCGGGGCGGCATGGGGATCGTCTGGCTGGCCGAGGACCGGGTCATCGGGCGGCAGGTCGCGCTCAAAGAGCTGCGCACCACCGAGACCGAGCGCGTGCTGCGCGAAGCCCGCACGGCCGGGCGCCTGAACAGCCCGAACGTCGTCGGCATCTACGACGTGATCGTCGAGCACGGCGTCACGTACCTGGTCATGGAACTGGTCGAGGCGCCCACGCTGTCCGAGGTGATGACCCGGCAGAGCCTCACCGAGGACCAGGTCGCCGACATCGGCCTGCAGACGCTGAACGCGCTGGAGGCGGCGCACGCGGCGGGCATCGTGCATCGGGACGTCAAGCCCAGCAACATCATGGTGCTGCCTGATGGCCGGGTGAAGCTCGCGGACTTCGGCATCGCCCGTGCGATGGACGATCCTGGTCTCACGGCGACCGGCGGCATCATGGGCTCGCCCGGTTACATGGCGCCGGAACTGTTCGCGGGCAAGCAGCCGTCGCCGGCGAGCGACCTGTGGGCGTTGGGCGCCACCATGTTCCACGCCGTGGAGGGCCGCGCGCCGTTCCACCGCGACACGACCGCGGCCACGATGCACGCGATCATGTACGAGGAGCCGGTCCTCCAGCGCACCAGGGGCCCGCTCGGCGACACGATCATGGCGCTGCTCGCCCAGGACGAGACCCGGCGTCTCACGGCGGCCCAGCTGCGGGAGCGGCTCAGCGGCCGCACCACGGTGGTCAAGCCGCTGACGGCGTCCGAAGAGACCGTCGTCATCGAGCCGGTCACCAGCTACGTCGCGCCGAACACTCCGACCCTCGGGGACTGGGACGAGGAGAAGCCCAAGTCCCGCAAGAAGATCGGGGTGTTCGCCGGCGCGCGGCCGCGGTCGTGGTCATCGCGCTCGCCGCGGTGTTCATCCTCAAGCCGGAGACCCAGCAGGGTCAGGCCGCCGCCGCGCAGCAGCGGCCGAGCTCGGAACAGCCGTCGTCGACGGCGAGCAGCACGCCGTCGAGCAGCAGCGCACCGCCGAGCAGCAGTGCCGCACCGTCCAGTCAGGCGGTGAGCAGTCCGAAGCCCACCCAGACCACGCAACCGGGCCAGCCTCAGCCGACGACGCAACCGAAGCCGCCACGGCAGACGCTCGCGCTGAACCGGCATCTCAAGAACGGCACCTTCCACTTCAGCGGCACTTCGAGCGTGGGCGCTCCCGCTGGCTTCAGCGTTGAACCCACCGGAGGGCTCGGCAAACTGCTGGCAGAGCCCGAACCGAACGCCAAGCCGCTGTACGCCTGCCGCATCAACAACTCCGAGGACCACATGACGTCGCCCTCCTCGACCTGCGAGGGACAGACGGTGCTTGGAACTCTCGGTTACATCTTCACGCAGAAGCCGTCCGACACCCCGTCGCTGCCGCTGTACCGCTGCCTGTTCAACGGCACCCACTTCGACTCGATCCATGCGAACTGCGAGGGGTACAAGCTGGAGTGGCAGTTCGGGTGGACCGTCCAGTGACCGCCGGTCAGCGGGCCTTGGCGGGCTCCAGGCCGAGCGGCTCCGAGTTGTCGAACGTCTCCCGCGCTTCGGCGACCGACTCGTAGTTCCGCTGTGCCCACGATCGCAACGCGGCCAGAGGTTCGGTGACGCTGCGACCGAGCTCTGTCAGCTCGTATTCGACGCGCAACGGCACCGAGGGGTAGACCGTGCGCGTGACGAGCCCATCGCGCTCCAACGTGCGCAACGTCTGTGTGAGCATCTTCTGGCTGACGCCCTCCAACCGGCGCTTCAGCTCGCCGAACCTCTTGGGCCCGTCCTCCAACGCGCCGATCGCTAGAGCCGTCCACTTCGATGCGACCATGTCCAGCAGGTCGCGGCACGGGCACATCTTGAGGTAAACGTCCCTGATCACGGCATAGTTTCTATCAGGTACCTAGTGCACTATCCAGTGCCTAATTGTCAATGGAGACCAGCTCTCTCAAGCTAGTACGCATGCGAGCGATCACTCAGAACGAGTTCGGCGGCGCCGAAGTCCTCACCCTCACCGACCTTCCCAAGCCCACCCCGCTTCCGACGGAGGTGCTGGTCAGGGTGCACGCGGCCGGCGTGAACCCGGTCGACTGGAAGACCCGCGACGGTGGTGGCATGGCGGGCATGCAGACTCTGCCGCTGGTTCTCGGCTGGGACGTCTCCGGCGTCGTCGAGGAGGTCGGCTTCGGCGTCACGACCCTCAAGGCCGGCGACGAGGTCTACGGCATGCCGCGCTTCCCGCACGCCGCGAACGCCTACGCCGAGTACGTCACCGCGCCGTCCCGCCACTTCGCGAAGAAGCCGAAGAACCTCACGCACGTCGAGGCGGCCGGTCTTCCGCTGGCCGCGCTCACCGCGTGGCAGATCCTCGTCGACACGGCCGACGTGCGGGCGGGCGAGAAGGTGCTGGTCACGGCTGCGGCGGGTGGCGTCGGCCACCTCGCGGTCCAGATCGCGAAGGCGCGCGGCGCGTACGTCATCGGTACCGCGCGTGAGCCCAAACACACGTTCCTGAAGGACCTCGGCGCCGACGAGGTGATCGACTACACGCGGGGGAACTACGACGGCAGCGACATCGACGTGTTCGTCGACCTGGTCGGTGGCGCGTCACCGGCGTCGGTGCGTCCCGGCGGGCTGTTCGTCGGCGTGCCGTCCGGAGTGGACAGCGCGATCCGTGACGACATCAGGACCAGCCCGATCCTGGTCGAGCCCGACCGCGCGGGACTGGAGGCGATCACCGCGCTCGTCGAGTCCGGTGAGCTCAGGGTCCACGTCGACGCGACGTTCCCGCTCGAAGACGCCGGAAAGTCGCATGCCCTGGGCGAGACGGGTCGCACCCTGGGCAAGATCGTGCTGGTGGTCTAGCTAGCGGCGCCAGGACGTCCGGCGACGAGCGGCGTCCCACACCAGCAGCGCGATGATGACCACACCGGTGACGACGAGGTAGACGTTCTCGGTCTGACCGTGGTGGTTGCCGATCAGCATCAGGAAGCAGAAGACCGCGGAGGCCCAGCCGGCGATGCGGGTGGCCTTGGGCAGCGTGCCGTGCCAGCCCCACTCGTGCGACGGCTCCTCGTGAGGGTCGACGGCAGGACGCTTGTCCAGTTCCGAGGACGAAGCCACGGTTTCCTCCACTGCTCATCCGGATTACGAGGTCATCGTCGCACATGTGAGTGAGTCCGGATGTGTGAGGTCGCGCGCGCGGCTTACCGGCGAGGTCGTGCGCCGTTACGCTCAGCGCGGCCACACCCGTTCGATCTTCGAAGGCGCCTCGACTTGACCGGTCTTCTCTCCTGCGGAGGCCTCCACCCCGGACACGTTCGCCCCCGTCGAGATCGGTCTGCACGGGGTGCGCAAACGCTTCTCCGACCAGGTGGCGGTCGACGGCGTCTCGCTGAACGTCCACGAGGGCGAGTTCTTCTCGGTGCTCGGTCCGTCCGGCTGCGGCAAGACCACGGTCCTGCGCATGATCGCCGGGTTCGTCGACCCCGACGAGGGCCGCATCGAGCTCGACGGCAACGACATGGTGGGCGTCCCTCCGTACCGGCGGGACGTCAACACCGTCTTCCAGTCGTACGCGCTGTTCCCGCACATGTCGGTGTGGGACAACGTTGCCTACGGCCTGCGCCGCAAGAAGATCCGCAGCGACGAGGTGAAGAAGCGCGTCGGCGAGCACCTCGAACTCGTACGGCTGTCCCAGTTCACGAAGCGCAGGCCGGCCCAGCTGTCGGGCGGTCAGCAGCAGCGCGTCGCCATCGCCCGTGCGCTCGCGGCTGGTCCGCGGCTGCTTTTGCTGGACGAACCGCTCGGTGCGCTCGACGCCAAGCTCCGCAAGGAGTTGCAAATCGAGCTCATGCGCATCCAGCGCGAGGTTGGCACGACGTTCCTCTACGTCACGCACGACCAGGAAGAGGCGCTGGTCCTGTCGCACCGCATCGCTGTCATGAACGCGGGCAAGATCGAGCAGGTCGGCTACCCCGAGGACGTCTACGAACGCCCCGCCACCAGGTTCGTCGCCGGTTTCATCGGCACGTCCAACATCCTCGACGCCGAAGTGTCTGGTGTGGACGGTGAGTTCGCCGAACTCTCGGCTCCTGGCGCCACCCGGCTGCGCGCCCGGTTCTCCGGAAGCGTCAGCCACGGCCAGAAGGTCGCCGCGACCGTGCGCCCCGAGAAGGTGCACCTCTTCAACGACAACGCCGAGCCGCCGACCGGCTGGTGCGTGCTTCAAGGCGTGGTCCACGACGTCGTCTACACGGGCGTGTCCACGCAGTTCGTGGTCGACACTCCTGGCGGCGAGCTGGTGGCGTTCGTGCAGCACGCCCAGCGCATCGACGACGCCGGCGCTCCTGGCCAGCCGGTGCGCATGGCGTGGGACCCCGAGTTCACCGTCATGCTGGAGAAAGCGGATGGCTGAACGGAAGGTCCGGATCGCCAGGCTGTGGGACGTCGACAGCCCGAGGGTGACCCGGCGGACGATGCTGAGCTCGATGACGTTCTTCGCGCTCGCCGCCTGCGCCGTCGGCCCGGCGCCCACGAACACCGGCGGCCCCAGCGGTGCCGGGAAGGCCGCGAACCTGAAGAACGAGCCCGCGGTCAACTTTTACAACTGGACCGACTACATCTCGCCGGAGACGTTGCCGGGCTTCACGTCCGCGTCCGGCATCGAGGTCACGTACGACAACTTCTCCACCAACGACGAGATGGAAGCCAAGATCGCGTCCGGCCAGGCCGGATATGACCTGGTGGTGCCGAGCGACAACTTCCTGCGCCGCTTCCTGCGGTCCGGCTTGCTCCAGCCACTGGACCACGACGCGATCCCGAACCTCAAGAACCTGGAGCAGCGGTTCGTGGAGGCCGAGTACGACGCCGGCAACAGGTACTCCGTCCCGTGGGCGTGGGGCACGACCGGTCTCGCGTACTCGAAGTCGCAGATCGGCGGAGAGGTCACCGGCTTCGACGCCTACGACCTGCCGAACGCGCAGGGCCGCAGCTCGATCCTCGACGAGGCACGTGACGGCATGGCGATCGGCCTGCTGAAGCTCGGCCACGACCCGAACACCACCGACGCGAAGCAGATCGACGACGCGGCGAACTTCCTGCTGTCGTTGAAGAAGAAGCTCGGGCAGATCACCTCCGACGTGATCGAGCCGCTGACGTCCGGTCAGGTGCGGCTCGCCCAGGCGTACTCCGGTGACGCGTTCCAGGCGCGAGAGACCAACGACGACATCGGCTACGCCATCCCGGCGGAGGGCGGACTGTCCTACGTGGACTTGCTCGTCATCCCGAAAGACGCGCCGCACGCCGAGAACGCGCACCGGTTCATCGACTACATCCTTGGCCCGGAAACGGGTGCGGCGCTGTCCAACGCCGTTCGGTACGGCAGCCCCAACGTCGCCGCGAAGCCGTTGATCGACAAGGATCTGCTGAACGACCCGGTGGTCTACCCGCCGGAGGAACAGCTGAAGAAGCTCCCGTTCACCAAGGACCTCGGCGGCGACGTCGAGGCGCGGTACGCCGACGCCTGGACGAAGGTCAAGACCGGCTGACCGGGAAGGACTTCAAGCCCCGGATCACCACCGAGTCGCGGAACGTCACCGGGCCCGCCTGCTTCAGGTCCGGCATCCGGCGAGCCAGCGCGCGGAACGCCACGTCGCCCTCCATGCGCGCGAGCGTCGCGCCCAGGCAGTAGTGGATGCCGCTGGAGAACGCGAGGTGCTCCGGCTTCTGCACCCGCATCACGTCGAACCTGTGCGCCTCCGGGTAGACGTCCGGGTCGCGGTTCGCCGCGCCGATGATGATGTTGACCAGCTCGTCCTTGCCGATCTCGCCGACCTGTTCGTGGGCGATGCGGCTGGTCATCTGCACCGGGGCCGCCCAGCGCAGCGTCTCCTCGACGACATCGGGCGCGAGGCCGGGGTTGGCTTTGAACAGCGCCCACTGCGCCGGGTGGTCGAGCAGTGCCCGCGTGCCGTTGCCGATCAGGTTCACCGTGGTCTCGAACCCGGCGACCAGCAGCAGCACCAGCGTGCCCATCACCTCCTGCGCGGTGAGCTTCTTCTCCGCCTCGGCCGCCACCAGCGAGCTGATCACGTCGTCGCCCGGCCGCGCGCGGCGCTCGGCGATGAGCCGCTCGAACAACTCGAGCACCTTGTCGTTGGCATGCGCCATCTCCGGGGTGACGCCGCTGTCGAACGAGGCGGCGACGAGCGCGCCGTAGTCGGCGAACTCGGCGGTGTCGGAGTCCGGAATGCCGAGCAGATCGCTGATCACCGCGATCGGCAGCGGTGCGGCGAAGTCGGCGATCAGGTCGAACTCGTCGGCGTCCAGCAGCGACTCCGCGACCTTCTCGACGCGAGTCCGGTACTCGTCGATCTTCTTCGGGCTGAACGCGGGCATGGCGAGCCTGCGCAGCCTGGTGTGGTCCGGTGGGTCCGTCTCCAGGAACGACTCGGGCAGCAGGCCGCCGCCCGGATACGTGCCGTCGGAGTACCGGACGCCGAAACGCTGATTGCGCAGGATCTTGTTCGACAGCGAGTGGCTCGTTGTCGCCCACATGCCGCTGTCACGCACGAGCGGTCCTAGCGCGCGCACCTGCTCGTAGATCGGGTGTGGGTCTTCATGGCCGGTCAACTGCTCGAACGTCATTGCGTACCCCCTCGAACACCGTGGTCAGCACGAACCGGGGAGCATCGAGCGGCGCCAGCCGACCGGCGACGATCGCCTCCCAGGCGTTGAAGAGCCCGCCGTAGAGGGTGTGCAGGATCCACCACGCGGGCAGGTCGCGGCGCAGTCTGGTGCCCTGCAGCCGGGTGATCAGGTCGAGCACCGGCTGGTCCAGCGTGAGGATGCGGGCGTGCACTTCCACGTCCCGCTCCAGTCCGGGAAAGCGCATCAGGAACTCCACCCGCGGGCCGAGCGCGACCAGTCGCGTCACGAGGTCCTCGATCGCGTCGTCCGCGCCGAAGTCCACCTGGGACAGCACGGATTCGACGAGGTCGAGCGCGTCGTTCGCGATCGCCCGGATCAGCGCCGTCCGGGTGGGAAAGCGCTTGTGGAGTGTGGTCCTGCCGACACCTGCCGCCTTGGCGACGTCGCCTAGGGACGCCGTCGGGTCCTTGAGCAGCGCGGACGTCGCCGTCTGCAGCAGGTGAACACTCATGTTCACAACGGTACACGAATGTTCACATGGCAGGATGTGGTTCCGTGCTCCGACGGTGGCTGAAGGCCAACGCACTCCTCGCCCCGACCGGGGTCTGGCTGGGAATCTTCCTGATCGCGCCGCTCGTCGTGGTGGTCGAGTTCAGCTTCGCAACGCGGGACACGGGTGTGGCGCGTGCGGTGCTGCCGTGGACGACACAGGCCTACCTGACGGCGCTCGACCCGGCGTTCCTGCCGATCTTCGGGCGGGCGCTGGTGTACGCCGTCGCCACGACGGCCGCGTGCCTGCTGCTCGGTTTCCCGCTGGCGTGGTTCATCGCGCGCCACGGCGGCAGGTACCGGACGGCCTTGCTCGCGGCGGTGCTGATCCCGTTCTGGTCGAGCTACCTCGCGCGGATCTACGCCTGGAAGGCGCTGCTGGACGGCGAGGGGCTGGTGAACACCGTGCTCGGGTGGGTCGGGCTCGGTCGCGACGGCGGGTTCTTGCTCACGCACGGCGCTGTCGTCCTGGGCCTGACGTACGGATTCCTGCCGTTCATGGTGCTGCCGCTGTACGTGGCGTGCGAGAGGTTCGACGTCCGGCTGGTGGAGGCGTCGTACGACCTGGGGCACGGGCGCGTGTCGACGTTCTTCCGCGTGGTGCTGCCGGGGGTGATGACCGGCGTGCTGGCGGGGTCGCTGCTGGTGCTGGTGCCCGCGGCGGGTGACTTCGTGACGCCGAAGCTGCTCGGCGGCGTCGGCCAGTCGACGTTCGGGTCGGTGATCGACGACCAGTTCCGCGGCGGCAACAACTGGCCTTTGGGGTCGGCGATGGCGGTCCTGCTGCTGGTGCTGGTGGTTCTGGTGCTCGTGCTGCGCGGACGACGAGGGGAGGACGTGCTGTGAACCGTCGTCCGTGGGTGCTCGGCGCTGTCGTCACAGCGGTTTTCCTCTTTCTGTACGCGCCCATCGCGTGGCTTGCCATCGCGTCGTTCAACTCGTCGCGGTCGTTGTCGCGGATCAGCGGGTTCTCCCTCCAGTGGTACGCGGAGCTGGCCGACGACACGCGGGTCTTCGACTCCCTGCGGCTGACCCTGCAGCTCGCGCTGGCGTCCGCGGTGATCTCGACGGTGATCGGGACGCTGGCGGCGTTCGGGCTGCGGCGGGCGTTCGCCGGTCGCGGCCTGTGGACGGTCCTGCTGTCGCTGCCGCTGGTGGTGCCCGAGGTCGTCATGGGCGTGGCGATGCTGGGGTTCTTCGTGAAGCTCGCCGGCGTTCCGCTCGGGTTCGGCGCGCTGCTGTTCGCGCACGTGGCGTTCTCGCTGAGCTTCGTGGTCGTCGTGGTGCGGTCGCGGGTGTCCGGAATGGACGTCCGGATGGAGGAGGCCGCCGCCGATCTCGGGGCGTCGCCGTTCGTCGCCTTCCGGACCGTGACGCTGCCTCTGGTGGCGCCCGCAGTGGTGGCCGGTGCCGCGTTCGCGTTCCTGCTGTCGTTCGACGACGTGGTGATCTCGTCGTACCTGACCGGTGTCGGGTCGACGACGCTGCCGGTGTTCGTCTACGCGCAGGCGTCCAAGCGCGGGATCTCGCCGGAGATCGTGGCGCTGTCGACGTTGATGGTGACGGCGACCGCGCTGCTGTTGATCATCGGTGTGGTGATCGCGTCGTGGCGAGCCAGTGCTGGTTCACGAGTAACCAGTAGATGAGCGGCGTGCTCACAGCGCTGGCCGCGCAGAACCGGCCGCGCAGAACCGGTGTGCGTCAACTTTCGTCGCGGAGATTCGATACTCCAGCGTGCCGCGCGGACATGGGACGTCTCGTAGCTTGAGAGCGTGATTACTGCTGTGCGGACCAGGGCCGAGGCGTTCTACGCCGACACCCTGACCCGGCTCAAAGCGCTGACCCCGGTGCGGGTCGTCGGTGACGTCATCGTCATGGTCGCCGTGATCCTGCTGGACCTGTGGCCGGGGCCGTGGGCGGAGCAGAAGGCGTCGGGCTGGACGGTCGTCGCGTTCATCGCCGTCTACCTGGTGCTGCTTCCGTTGCGGCACCTGCTGCCGGCGACGGTCATGATCGGGGGTGCGGCGATCCCGTTCCTCGGGCCCGCGCTCATGGTCGTGCTGAGCTACACGGCAGGCCGCCGGATCGAGTCGTGGGTCAAGGCGGTGGTGTCGACCGCGATCACGTTCGTCGTCGTGGTGCTGCTGTGGGACTGGGACGCGCGGCCGATCGACATCGAACCGGTCTACGGGATGCTGATCCTGGTCACGATCTTCGGCGTGGGTGTGGCGCTGCCGTTCCTCGTCGGGCGGTACCTGGCGCAACGTGAGGCGCTGGTGCAGGCGATGCAGGACCGCGAGGCGCGGATGCACGTCGAGCACAGGATGCTGTCCCGGCAGGTCCGTCTGCGCGAACGCAGCCGCATCGCCCAGGACATGCACGACAGCCTGGGCCACCGGCTCTCGCTGATCTCCGTGCACGCCGGCGCGCTGGCGCTGGACCCGTCGCTGGGGGAGAAGCAGCGCGAGGCGATCGGGGTGCTGCGCTCAGCGGCGTTGACCGGCATGGAGGAGCTGCGAGCCATCATCGGCGTGTTGCGAGCGGAGGACGGTCCCGACGACGACCCCGCGACACGGACCGTGGAGTCCATCGACTCGTTGGTGGGCGACGCGCGCAAGGCCGGTGTGCTGGTGAGCCTCGTACGTGGTGGGCAGGCACACCCGTTGCCATCACGTGTGTCGCACGCGGCCTATCGCGTCGCGCAGGAAGGCCTCACGAACGCGTCCAAGCACGCGCCGGGCGCGGCCGTGCAGGTGACCGTGAAGTACGAGCCGGACGCGCTGGTCGTGGAGGTGCGGAACAACCCGTCACGCAACGGTTCGCCGGGCGGAGTGCCGGGGGTCGGCCTGATCGGGCTCTCCGAACGCGTACGCCTGGCGGGCGGCATCCTGCACGTCGGCGGGCTGCCGTCGGGCGGCTTCCGGATCGCGGCCGTCTTGCCGTACGAGGAGACGGCGCTCCCCGACGAGCCCGAGGACGAGCAGGACGAGACGGAGTCACCGCGGGGGATCCGCAAGTGGGCGGGCATCGGGTCGATCGCGGGCGCGTCGATCGTGCTGACCGTCATCATCGGCGGCTTCACCTACCTCGGCGCGCAGCCGGTGACGGAGGTCGTGACGCAGCAGAACCTCGACAGGATCCAGGAGGGACAGCCGGAGGCCGAGGTGATGGCGCTGCTGCCCGCCGGCGACGAACCCCTGGTCGGTGACGGTGAACGCAAGTCGCAGGCCTCACCGGAACTGCCGGGCGCGCGTTGCGTCTACCACATCACCGACGAGCAGTCGTACCTCGCGAAGGGCACACGGGTGGTGCGTTTCTGCTTCCGGGACGGCAAGCTGATCGAGAAGAAGATCCACGTCCAGAGGAACAACTCATGATCCGGGTGCTCATCGCCGACGACGAGCCGCTGATGCGGGCCGGCATCAAGGCCATTCTCGGCACCGCTGACGACATCGAGGTGGTGGCGGAGGCCGGCGACGGCCGCGAGGCCCTGCAGATCGTGCGCGAGCGCCGCGTCGACGTCGCCGTGCTGGACATCCGCATGCCGCGGATGGACGGGCTGGCGTGCGCCAAGGAGCTTCGCGTGGTCGCGCCGTCCGTGCGGATCGTGATGCTGACGACGTTCGGCGAGGACGAGAACATCGTGCGGGCGCTGTCGGACGGCGCCGCCGGGTTCCTGCTGAAGGACTCCGCGCCCGAGGAGCTGTTGCGTGCCGTGCGCGCGGTGAACAACGGCGAGGCGTACCTGTCGCCGATGGTCACGTCGCGCGTGGTCGGCATGGTGGCGACATCTGGCCAGCCGAAGCGGCAGGAGGCGCAGAAAGCCGTCGCCGGGCTGACCGAGCGCGAGGTCGAGGTGCTGGCGCTGCTCGGGCAGGGCATGTCGAACGCGGACGTCGGCACGAAGCTGCACATGTCCGAGGCGACCGTGAAGACCTACGTGTCGCGCTTGCTCGCGAAGCTGGGGCTGACGAACCGGGTGCAGGCGGCGCTGCTCGCACGGGACGCGGGGATCGCGAACTAGTCAAGACACGGCGAAGGCCGTTCGGGTGACACCCGAACGGCCTCAAACGTCTCAAGCGGCTAAACGCGGCTTCGCCTGCCTGTTACCAGGCGGTAGACGCCGAGCAGGACCAACGATCCGACGATCGCCAGCAGCCAGGTCCTCAGGTCGAAGAAGGACCCGAGATCGGTCCCGAAGAGCGCGGATCCGATGAACCCACCCAGAATCGCTCCCACGATGCCGAGCAGCATCGTGATGATGAAACCACCGGGGTCGTTACCAGGCATGATTGCTTTGGCGATGGCGCCGGCCAGCAGACCGAGCACGATCCATCCCAGGATGCCCACGGAGAGTCTCCTTCCATCCGCTGTCGCGAAGGGAATGCCCCCGAACTGGCGACTTCACGCCTCCAAAACCGCTCCGTTATCAAAGTAACGGGCTGTGCCGGGCTCTCAGGCACTCTCCGGAACAATGAGGGGCGATGAGTACTCCACGCACTGTCCTGATCCTGGGATCGACCGGCTCCGTCGGCACCCAGGCGCTCGACGTCATCCGCCGCAACCGCGACCGCTTCCAGGTCGTGGGGCTCGGTGCGGGTGGGCGTCAGCTGGACCTGCTGAAACAGCAGGCAGCAGAGTTCGACGTGCCCGTAGTCGCCGTCGCGAACGGCGCGGACGTTCCCGGCGTCAAGACGCTGACCAGCATGGTCGACCTGATCGAAGCGTGTCCCGCTGACGTCGTCCTCAACGCCATGGACGGGTCCAGGGGGCTCGAGCCGTCGCTGAAGGCGCTGGAGGTCGGCGCCACGCTCGCGCTCGCCAACAAGGAGTCGCTCATCGCGGGCGGGCCGCTCGTGCTGAAGGCGGCCAAGCCCGACCAGATCGTACCGGTCGACTCCGAGCACTCGGCGCTCGCGCAGTGCCTTCGCGGTGGCGCGTCGCACGAGGTGCACAAGCTGGTGCTGACCGCGTCCGGCGGGCCGTTCCGCGGAAGGACGCGCGAGGACCTCGCCGGCGTCACCGTGCAGCAGGCCATGGCGCACCCGACCTGGTCGATGGGCCAAGTGGTCACGATCAACTCGGCGAACCTGGTGAACAAGGGCCTCGAGCTGATCGAGGCGCATCTGCTGTTCGGGGTGCCGTACGACCGCGTCGACGTCGTGGTGCACCCGCAGTCCATCATTCACTCGATGGTGACCTTCACGGACGGTTCGACGCTGGCCCAGGCCTCGCCGCCGGACATGCGCCTTCCGATCTCACTGGGCCTCGGATGGCCCGAGCGCGTAGCGGGTGCCGCGACCGCCTGTACCTTTGACACCGCCACCTCGTGGACGTTCGAACCGTTGGACAGCGTCACGTTCCCGGCTGTCGAGCTGGCACGGCAGGCGGGTACGACGGGCGGATGTCTGCCCGCGATCTACAACGCCGCGAACGAAGAGGCACTCGCCTCCTTCGTCGCGGGCAAGACGTCGTTCCTGTCGATCGTGGACACCATCGGCCAGGTTCTCGGCGAGGCAAGTGATTGGCGGAGTGACCCCGCGGACGTCGCGGAGGTCCTCGCCGCCGAGGACTGGGCACGCGCACGTGCCCGCGAGCTGGTTGGAAGGAACTGAACTTTCGTGAACACATTCATCAACATCCTCGGGGTGCTGTTGTTCGCGTTCGGCATCGCGGTGTCCATCGCGCTGCACGAGTTCGGGCACCTGCTGACCGCGAAGGCCTTCGGCATGAAGGTCACCCGCTACTTCATCGGCTTCGGCCCCAAGCTCTTCTCGTTCCGCAAGGGCGAGACCGAGTACGGCCTGAAGGCGATCCCGGCAGGCGGCTTCTGCGAGATCACCGGCATGACGGCCCTCGAGGACGTGCACCCGGACGACCGCAAGCGCGCCTTCTACAACCACAAGGTGTGGAAGCGCGTCGTCGTGCTGTCCGCCGGGTCGATCACGCACTTCATCCTCGGCTTCTTCATCCTGCTGTTCCTCGCGATGTCGCTGGGCCTGCCGAACAACAAGGACCTCCCGGTCCTCGCCGAGATCACGCCGTGCGTGCAGAACCACACCGTCGGCCTCGAGGCACCGTGCGCGCCGGGCGCCCCGGCCCCGGCCAAGGACGCGGGTCTCCAGGCGGGCGACCAGGTCACGTCCATCGCGGGCAAGCCCATCACGACGTGGTCGGAGATGCTGCGGATCACCCGCGACCTGAGCGGCCCCACCGAGTTCAAGGTGCTGCGCGACGGCAAGGAGATCGCCCTCACGGTGAACGTGCCGAAGGTCACCCGCGAGGTCACCGACGGCAAGGGCGGCCGCGAGGTCAAGGAGGTCGGCGCCATCGGCGTCACCTGGCAGCAGAACTTCGAGTACAGCCCGCTGGCGGCGGTCCCGGCATCCATCGCATTCACCGGCGACATGTTCGTGAACACCTGGAAGGGCCTCATGCGCTTCCCGGAGCGCATCCCGGCCGTGGTCAAGGCCATCGGCGGCGGCGAACGCGACCTCGACACCCCGATCTCCGTCGTGGGCGCCTCGCGCCTGGGCGGCGACGCGGCCGAGCGCGGTCTGTGGGCGTTCTTCATCCTGATGCTGGCAGGCCTGAACTTCTTCGTCGGTGTGTTCAACCTCCTGCCGCTGCTCCCGCTTGACGGTGGTCACATCGCCGTCAACCTCTACGAACGGGTGCGAGACTGGATTCGGAAGCTGCGCGGGAAGCCCGCCGGCGCCCCGGTCAACTACATGCGCCTGCTGCCCCTCACCTACGTGGTCATCTTCATAGGCGGCGCCATCACGCTGCTGACCGTGACCGCCGACATCGTCAACCCGATCAGGTTGCAGTAGTGATTTACGGAAAGGTGCACAATCCATGAGTGACGGCGTGATGCTCGGAATGCCGGCACTGCCGCCGCCGGTGCTGTCGGAACGTCGCAAGACCAGGCAGCTGATGGTGGGCAACGTCGGTGTCGGCAGCGAGTTCCCCGTCTCCGTCCAGTCGATGACGACGACCCTGACGTCGGACGTCAACGCGACGCTGCAGCAGATCGCGGAGCTCACCGCGTCCGGCTGCGACATCGTCCGAGTCGCCTGCCCCTCGCAGGACGACGCGGACGCCCTGCCGGCGATCGCCAAGAAGTCCCAGATCCCGGTGATCGCGGACATCCACTTCCAGCCGAAGTACGTCTTCGCCGCCATCGAAGCCGGCTGCGCTGCCGTCCGCGTGAACCCCGGCAACATCCGCAAGTTCGACGACCAGGTGAAGGAGATCGCGGCCGCCGCCAAGGACCACGGCACCCCGATCCGAATCGGCGTCAACGCCGGTTCGCTCGACCCCCGCCTGCTGAAGAAGTACGGCAAGGCCACCCCGGAGGCCCTCGCCGAGTCGGCGATGTGGGAAGCCTCGCTCTTCGCGGAGCACGACTTCCACGACATCAAGATCTCGGTGAAGCACAACGACCCGGTGGTCATGGTGCGCGCCTACGAACTGCTCGCCGAGCAGTGCGACTACCCGCTGCACCTGGGCGTCACGGAGGCGGGCCCCGCCTTCCAGGGCACCATCAAGTCGGCAGTGGCGTTCGGCGCCCTCCTCCGCCAGGGCATCGGCGACACCATCCGCGTGTCGTTGAGCGCCCCACCGGTCGAGGAGATCAAGGTCGGCCACCAGATTCTGCAGTCGCTGAACCTGCGGCCGCGCAAGCTGGAGATCGTGTCCTGCCCGTCCTGCGGTCGCGCGCAGGTCGACGTCTACACGCTGGCCGAGCAGGTCACCGCGGGCCTTGAGGGCATGGAGGTGCCGCTGCGCGTCGCGGTCATGGGCTGCGTCGTGAACGGCCCTGGTGAGGCCCGTGAGGCCGACCTCGGCGTCGCGAGCGGCAACGGCAAGGGCCAGATCTTCGTGAAGGGCAAGGTCATCAAGACCGTGCCGGAGCACGCGATCGTAGAAACCCTCATCGAAGAGGCCATGCGCTTGGCCGAGGAGATGGAGCCGGTCGAGGGCGAAGCCCCGGCCGTCACTGTCGGCTAGACGCCTAGCAGTCAGGCTGCACAACGCCCCGGTCCGCTGCGCGGACCGGGGCGTTGTGCTTTCAGGCGCACGAGGCCAAACGATCACCGCGAAGGCGCAGCCGAGCAGTCCTTCACACAGCCAGTGGGTGGGGTGGTCCCGTCACGAGTCGTGCTGACGCGTTTTGCCGCGCCCTGGGCGCGGCTGCCTCCGTGCGACTCGTGACGGGACCACCCCACACCCCAAACACCTACGCAACAGCAAGCCGCCAAAAGCAACAGGCGTGCCATCAACCCGCAGG
>NZ_VSRL01000559.1 GCF_012184385.1 Lentzea indica | reverse complement strand
GGCCCTGCTCGCGACGTACGGCCAGGACCGCTCCGAACCGCTGCTGCTCGGCTCCATCAAGTCGAACATCGGCCACTCCCAGGCCGCCGCCGGTGTCGCTGGCGTGATCAAGATGGTGCACGCGATGCGCCACGGCCTGGTCCCCGCGACCCTGCACGTCGACGAGCCCTCCACCCACGTGGACTGGGAGGCCGGCGACATCACCCTCGTCACCTCTGCAACGTCCTGGCCCTCTGTCTCTCGTCCACGCCGAGCCGGCATCTCGTCCTTCGGCGTCTCAGGCACCAATGCCCACGTGATCCTTGAGGCTCCGGAATTGTCAGACCTGCCTGAGATGATTGGGATGGGGACCTCGGTCTCCCCTGGAGGGGGTCCAGACGGGATCGATACAGCGGGATCGATCCCGTCTGGTGGCGTGCCCTGGCTGGTGTCGGCGAAGTCGGCGATCTCGTTGGACGCGCAGGTCGAGCGCGTGCTGCAGCTGGACGGCGATCCCCGGGACATCGGGTACTCGCTCGCGTTGAAGACGCAGTTCGACCACCGGGCGGTGGTGCTCGGCGGGCAGGTGGTCGCCAAGGGCGTGGTGAGCGGGAAGCCGCTGGCGTTCGTCTTCTCCGGGCAAGGTTCGCAGCGGCTGGGCATGGGACGCGAGCTGTACGAGGCGTTCCCGGTGTTCGCACGTGCGTTGGACGAGGTGTTGGAGCACCTCGACGTTCGTGAGGTCATGTGGGGCGATGACGCCGAGGCGCTGAACCAGACCGGGAACACGCAGCCCGCGATCTTCGCGATCCAGGTCGCCCTCTACCGCTTGCTCGAGTCGTTCGGCGTGAAGCCCGCTCAGGTTGCCGGGCACTCCATCGGTGAGATCGCTGCCGCACACGTCGCCGGGGTCCTCAGCCTGGAGGACGCGGCGAAGCTGGTCCGAGCGCGAGCCAGCCTCATGCAGGCGTTGCCGGCCGGTGGCGCGATGGTGTCGGTCATCGCGTCCGAAGAAGAGGTGCGTGCGCACCTGACTGATGGCGTGTCCATCGCCGCTGTCAACGGTCCTCGGTCCGTGGTGATCGCTGGTGTTGAGGACGAGGTGTTGGCGGTTGCGGAGCGGTGGAAGAGCAAGCGGCTGAACGTCAGTCACGCGTTCCACTCGCCGTTGATGGAGCCGATGCTGGAT
>NZ_VSRL01000558.1 GCF_012184385.1 Lentzea indica | reverse complement strand
GCTGCTTAGCTGTGGTGCTTCTGACTGGGATGCTGTTGTCCGGCAGGCTCTTTCCCCTGCCGGACAAGGACTGTTGTCATGGCCTCGCAGTTGAAGCGGCCGGTCGCGTTGTCGGCGCGGGATCGCGAGGAGTTGATCCGGCTGACGACCACGGGTGTGCATCCGGCGTTGGCGATCAGGCGGGCGCGGGTGTTGCTCGCGCTGGACACCTCGGCAGGCGAGCCCGATCCGAAAGAGGTGATCGCGGCCCGGCTCGGGGTCTCGGGCGAGATGCTGCGGCTGGTCGCCAGGCGGTTCGCCGAGACCGGTGGCGATGTGCTGGCCACGATCGGACGCAAGAAGCGTGACCTTCCGCCGGTGCCGTCCCCGGTGACCGGGGAGGTCGAGGCCCGGCTGATCGCGCTGGCGTGCTCGCAGCCGCCGGCGGGGCATGCCCGGTGGTCGTTGCGGCTGCTGGAAAAGCACGTCGAGCTCACCGAGGACATCCCGAACCTGGACCACTCCACCATCGGCCGGGTTTTGAAAAAACGGAACTGCGTCCTCATCTGAGGAAGTGCTGGAACATCCCGCCACGGGCGAACGCGGAGTTCGCCGCCCGCATGGAGGACGTCCTATCCGTCTACGCCCGCCCGCACGACCCCGCCCGCCCGGTCGTGTGCATGGACGAGAAACCCTTCCAGCTCCTCGGCCACGTCCGCGACCCACTCCCCGCCCGGCCAGGCCGGGATGCCTGTGAGGACAGCGAGTACGTCCGATACGGAACCTGCTCGATCTTCGTCTGGGCCGAGCCCCTGCGCGGGTGGCGCCGCGTGCACGCCCTGGCCCAGCGCACCAAGATCGACTGGGCCGGGCAGGTCAGACAACTCTTGACCGTGGACTACCCCGACGCCGAGACCGTGGTGCTGGTCATGGACAACCTCAACACCCACGGCATCGCCTCGCTCTACGACGCCTTCACCCCCGCCGAGGCCTTCGCCCTGGCCCAGCGCCTGGAGATCCACCACACCCCCAAACACGGGTCCTGGCTCAACATCGCCGAGATCGAACTCTCCGCACTGTCCCGCCAATGCCTCGACCGCCGCATCAGCGACCTCGACACCCTCAACACCGAACTCACCGCCTGGCAACACACCACCAACGCCAACCAGCGCGGAGTCGACTGGCAGTTCAC
>NZ_VSRL01000557.1 GCF_012184385.1 Lentzea indica | reverse complement strand
CCTCCGGCCGGAAGGCGCGGGTGAAGCTGTCCACGAACAGCAGCGCGGCGGGTTTGCCGACCGCCGTGCGCAGCGCTGACCGCAGCGCACGGCGGGACGCGAAGGCGGGGATGGCTCGGCGGGTGGTGATACCACCCAGCCACGCGGCCACCTTGCCAGCGGTCCGCGCAGAACCGCGTTGAGCGGCCGGGCGAGGAAGCCTGCGAGCACGGACGTGGCGGGCAACCAGCCCAGCGAGTAGTGCGAGCGCGGCCGGAGCCTGCCCCGGTAGTGCTGGTGCAGGAACTCGGCCTTGTAGGTGGCCATGTCCACCCCGGTCGGCAGTCGGTGGAGCACGCCTTGCACGACAGGCACAGGTCCAGCGCGTCCTTGACCTCCTTGGCACGCCAGCCGTCCCGCACGACGTCGCCGCGCACCATCTCCTGCAGCATCCGGGCGCGGCCACGGGTGGAGTGGTTCTCCTCCCCCGTCGCGCGGTAGCTGGGGCACATCACGCCGCCGGAGCTGCCGCGGCAGCGGCCGACGCCGACACAGCGCTGGACCGCGCCAGCGAAACCGTCCTCGTCGTGGGGGAACGCGAACAGCGTCGGGCGGCCTTCTGGTCGCGGGGTGCCCAGCGCGACGCCGGGGGACGAGAAGAGCATCGGACGCCCTTGCGATCGCGGGACGTCCAGCGCGAGGTCAGCGTCCACAGCGGACGGTGCCACGATCACGCCGGGGTTCAGCAGGCCGTCCGGGTCGAAGATCCGTTTGAAGGCCGCGAACGCCCCGATGATCTCCTGGCTGTACATGACGTCGAGCAGTTCGCTGCGGGCCCGCCCGTCGCCGTGCTCGCCGGAGAGCGTGCCGCCGTGCCGGACCACGACCTCGGCGGCCTCGCGCAGGAACCGGCGGGTGGCGTCCCTGCCCTCCTGGGTCGCGAGGTCGAAGTCGATGCGCACGTGGACACACCCGGCACCGAAGTGTCCATAGAGGACTCCGGTGAGCCGGTGCGCGGCCAGCAAAGCGCGGAAGTCGCGCAGGTAGGCGGCCAGGTTCTCCGGCGCTACCGCCGCGTCCTCCCAGCCGGGCCACGACACGCCGCCGTCCGACCAGCCGGGCGGCCAGGCCGGCACCGTCCTCGCGGACCCGCCACAGGGAACGCCGCTGGGCCTCGCTGTCCACCGACCCGTCCGTCGAGCATGCGGCCGCGTGCCTTCAG
>NZ_VSRL01000556.1 GCF_012184385.1 Lentzea indica | reverse complement strand
CGCGCCCTCACCGAACCGCGCCAGGGTTTCTCCGCCGACGGCCGCACGCTCGGCCTCGGACTGGCCACCGCGCTGAACGAGCAGCGCAAGGACGCCGAGTCGTCGCGGACTGAGTCGTCGGCGGGCTAAGTCGCAGCGGGCCGAGCCACAGCGGGTTGAGCCGTCGCAGACCGAGCAGCCGCGTACCGAGCCGTCGCAGACCGAGCCGTCACGGGTTGAGTCGCCGCGTGCCGAGTCGCAGCAGACGGAGCCGCCGCGGGCTGCGCCGGTGCGGATCTCTCCAGGGGAGAAAAGCCAGCCCGCGCCGGTGGTGGAGCCCAAGCGCGACCAGACCCGCGTGGTGGCCAAGCCTGACGTTGTCCACAGGCCGGAAGTTGTCCACAGGCAGGACCAGAAGACGGCGGAACTGTCGGTCCCGCCTGGCAAAATTGAAAACGGGGGACCCCAGGGAGGGGACCCTCGCGCGAGCATGGCCCCCAACGCCAAGACGGCGCGGGTCGATCAGCTGCCGAAGTCGGAGCCGTCGTGGTTCGACCAGTCCGTCAGACCGGAGCAGGCGCAGCCTCAGCGTTCTGACCAGCGTCAGGAACACCCGCGTCCTGAACCGCAGCGCACTGAGATGCTGCGCGTCGACCAGCTCCAGCGCCAAGAGCCACAACGCGCTGAGCCGCCGCGTGCCGAGCCATCCCGTCCCGAGGCGCAGCGCCCCGAGCAGCAGCGCACCGAGATGCTGCGTGTTGACCAGCTCCAGCGCCAAGAGCCGTCGCGCGCTGAGCAACAACGCGCTGAGCAGCAGCGCACCGAGATGTTGCGCGTGGACCAGCTCCAGCGCCAAGAACCGCCGCGCTCCGACTCATCGCGCACCGAGCCACCGCGCACCGAGACCGCGCGCTTCGACCACCCCCAACGCCAGGAACCACCCCGCCCAGAGCAGCCCAAGCGCCATGAACCCCAGAACCTCCCCGTCATCGGCTACGACGAGGAGCCGGAGGACAGGCTCACCACCGACGAGCCCAAGAAGGGCCGCAAGCCCCTCGCCGTCGTCCTCAGCCTGCTGGTCGTGGCGGCCCTCGCCGGCGCCACCGTCTACGCGGTCAAGGAGTTCGGCGGCTCCAAAGCCGTCGAGACCAAGCCCCCGGCCGCACCGGCCAACGTCCAGCCGCTGGTCAAGGCCGTCACCGCGGGCGCACCGGCGCCGTCCCCGGCAGGTGTGAAGCGGGCCCTCGCCGGC
>NZ_VSRL01000555.1 GCF_012184385.1 Lentzea indica | reverse complement strand
CTTCGTCTCGGGGTCGGTGGCGAGCTGGGCCGCGCGGTCGTGGTCGCGGGCGGCGGTGGCGAAGTCACCGCACCGGCGTGCGTGTTCGGCATCGCGGTGAGCTCGTCGGCGAGCGCGGTGTCCTGGTTCGCGATCGCCTCGTGCCACGTGCGCCGGGCACCCGGTGGCAGTGGCTGCGCCAGCTCGGCGTGCGCCTGCCACCTCAGCGCCGGCGGCACCTCGGCTCGCACCACCGACCGGATCAGCCTGCGCGGGTCGAGCAACGAACCGGCCTCCACGACCGCGTCCAGGTCCAGCCTCGCCAGTGCCTCGGCGTCGAGCTCCTCGTCCGCCGCGGCAAGCGCGACGACGTGTCGTGCGCGGGGTGACAACGCGTCCAATCGGGCACGCAGCCGAGCGCGCAGCGAGCTGGTCTCCGGCAGCACGTCCGGTGCCGGTGCGGCGCCCCCGAGCTGGGCGGACGTGAGCGATCCCGCCAGCTCGACCAGCGCCAGAGGGTTTCCGCAGGCCAGGTCGGCGAGGTCCACGGCGAGGCCGGCGGGCACACCCGGCACGAGGTCGTGCAGCACGCGCAGGCTCGTCGAGCGGTCCAGCGGATCGAGGGTGACGCTCGGCAGTCCGAGCGGCTCTCCCTCGGTGGCGACGAGCAACGCGGCCCGTGTGCCGACAACATCGCGGGCCAGCCGCACGATGTCGTCATCGAGAGAGAGGACGTCCAGACACAACAACGCGTCGTAGGTGTGCCGTACAGCGTTGAGCAGCGCCGTCTTACCTGAACCGGCCTCTCCGCGCAGCACCAGCACCCCGCCGCGCCCAGCGCGCGCACGGTCGACCAACGCGTCGACGGCGGCGCGCTGCCGGTCACGGCCACGCAGCAGCATCACGCCAGTCTCGCGGCGGCGGGACCACCCGTGGAAGGGGTTCGAGCAAAATTTAACTACCAGTGTTAGTTTTTCTGCCGGGTTGCGCCGCAGACCGGTGGTTGTACCGATGCGGGCCCGCGCGACGGGACAGCAGGGTTCGAGACGTCCTCGGTTCCCCTGCCGATATTGAGGTGTACAACGCCGTGCAACTCCGCACCCTGATTCCTGTCGCGCTCTCCCTGATACTCATCACCGGCACCGCCCAGGCGGCGGCCAACCCCTACGAACCGCGGCCCCGCGCCGACCGTCGCGAGCACTCGAGGCGCGCGCGGGCCGTTCGCCGTGTCCGAGACCTCGGTGCCGGCGCCGGTCG
>NZ_VSRL01000554.1 GCF_012184385.1 Lentzea indica | reverse complement strand
CCCCTGCGACGGCGTGGTGCTCGCCGTCGGGCAGCCGCGAAGTTCCTTTCACCGCACCGCTTTCCGGCCACAGCGCGAGCAGGCGGGTGTGAGCGAGCTCGGAACTCGCGCCGAGCACCGAGCCGTCCCGTGCCACGACCTGGACGAGTGGCGGCAGGGCGGCAGGCAGGCCGACGGAGATCATCGGGGCGAACGCGTCGGCCTGGCGGCGGGCCTCCGCTTCGGCGTTGCCGGTGAGCTGGTCGCGGACCAGCGTCGCCGCCACCGCGCCGCCCCCGGCCAGGCCGAGTCCCACGACCAGCACCGCCAGCGCGGTCAGCCGGACGCGAACACCGACCCGCCGGCTAACCGCCATCCGGAGCCAGCCGGTAGCCGGATCCCCGGACGGTCTCGACGGCGTGTCTGCCGAACGGCAGGTCGATCTTGCGTCGCAGATAGGCGACGTAGACCTCCAGCACGTTCGACTGGACCGGGATGGCGGAGTCCCACACCTCTTCCAGGGCGAACCGCTTGGACACCACCTGGCCCGGTCGCGACATGAGCAGCTCCAGCAACGCGAACTCGCGGGGCGTCAGTTCGATCGCCGTCTCGCCGCGGCGGCAGCGCCGGGCCACCCGGTCCAGCGCGAGATCGCCCACGGTCAGCACGTCGGCCAGCCGCAGCCCCGACCGCCGCAGCAGAGCGTGCAGCCGGGCCAGGAGCACCCGGTAGGAGAAGGGTTTGGTGAGGAAGTCGTCCGCGCCGATGCGCAACGCGCGCAGCTGGTCCAGCTCGCCGTCGCGGGCGGTCAGCACGAGCACCGGTACCCGGATGCCCGCGCGGCGCAGCTGCGCGCACAGGTCGAGACCGGGCAGGCTCGGCAGCATCAGGTCGAGCACGATCGCGTCGAACGGGCGGGTGAGCCCGGCGTCCAGCCGAGCAGGCCGTCGGCGACCGTCTCCACCTCGAACCCGTCGTGGCGCAGACCTTCCGCGAGTGCGTCGGCGAACGACGTCTCGTCCTCGATCACCAGCACCCGACTCATCGGGGTCATGTCGTCATCACCTGACCGGACGCCAGCTTGCCTCGTTCCAGTATCAGCACTCCGGTGCAGATCTGCTCGACTTCGGGCAACGCGTGCGCGGACAGCAACACCGTGATGCCCCGTGCCTCGGCAATCGTTCGCACCAGCGTGAGGACGTCCCGCTGACCGGGTGGATCCAGGCCGGTCGTGGGCTCGTCGAGCAGCACGACGGCCGGGTTGTTCACCAA
>NZ_VSRL01000553.1 GCF_012184385.1 Lentzea indica | reverse complement strand
TGGGGTTGTCCCCGTTTGCCGGACACGTGGTTTTCACGCGGCGTGGGCCGTGCGTGTTTCGGCGGGGGTCCGGTGACCGTTTGTCGAATGTAGACGGTCGTGGTTGTAGTAGTGGATGTAGCTGAAGATGTCGGTTCGTGCCTGGTCGCGGGTGGTCCAGGTGGTGGTGGGGAGTTCGGTTTTGAGGGTGGCGAAGAAGGCTTCGGCGACGGCGTTGTCGTAGCAGGAGCCTTTGCGGCCGATCGAGGGCCGCATCCGCTGCGCGGTGAGGGCGTCGCGGAACCTGTGGGCGGTGTATTGGGTGCCGCGGTCGGAGTGGAACACCGCGTTATCGCTGATCAGGCCCCGAGCGGCGGCGAGATCGATCGCCTCGGTGACCAGGCTGGTGGTCGGGTCCGTGCCCAGGGCGTGGCCGACGACCTCGCGGTTGTGCAGGTCGATCACCGTGGCCAGGAACAACCGGCCCTGGCCGGTGACCAGGCAGGTGATGTCGCCGACCAACCGCTCACCGGGACGTTCGGCGGTGAAGTCCCGGCCGACCAGATCGGCGACCGGCTCGGCCGGGACCAGCGCCGGGCTGGTCAGGAAACGGCGCCGGCGCCGCGTGATCCCGGCCAGACCGAGCTCGGCCATGACCCGCCCGACCCGCTTGTGGTTGACCGTGATGCCGCGCCGCCGCAGTTCCATGGTGATCCGCGGCCGCCCATAGCGGCCCCGGTGCTCCTGGTGGATCCCGGTTATCACCACCGCCAGGTCCTCGTCGCGCCCTGCCCGCGTCTCGCGGCCGGCCTGAGTGGCCAGCCATCGATAGAAGCCCTGCCGCCGGACCCCGAGGATCCGGCATAACCGCTGCACGCCATAGGTGGCGCGGTGCTCGGAGATGAACCGGTAGCGGTAGATCATCGATCCATCTCGCGCGCAAAATAGGCGGCCGCCTTGCGGAGAATCTCGTTCTCCTTCTCCAGCTCCGCCAGCCGTTTGCGCATCGCCGCGGTCTCCAGCGCCTGCTCGGCCTGCGCCACCTGCTCCGGGTCCTTGGCCCGCCGGGCATCCCGCACCCAGGACCGCAGAGTCTCGTGCGAGACACCCAGCTGCTCCGCGATCTGCCGGATCGGCCGATCACTGGTCAGCACCAACTCCACCGCATCCCGGCGGAACGACTCCGGATACTTCGACGGACGAGCCATAACAAACATCCTCTCGCCCAACAGCACCGCTGTCAGGACTCAAGGTGTCCGGCATCCGGGGGCAACTCCA
>NZ_VSRL01000552.1 GCF_012184385.1 Lentzea indica | reverse complement strand
CCGGAGTTCCCGTTGGCGGCACTGGCGGACGAGCTCGCCGACCTCGACGCGTTCGCGACGACGATGACGTCAGCGCGGATCTGCGGTCGGTGTTCTCCCACTCCTGCAAGGCACTCAGCCCTCAGGCGCTGCGGCTGTTCCGGTTGCTGGGGCTGATGCCGGGCTCGGGCATCAGCCTGGCCGGTGCCGCGTCCCTGGCCGGACTGGGGTTGTCCGAGACCAGGGCGCTGCTGGCGGAACTGGCCAGGGCGAACCTGCTGGACGAATCCGAGCCGGGCCGGTTCACCTGTCACGACCTGCTTCGCGACTACGCGGCCGAACTGGCGGGGGATGACGAGCGGGACGAGGCGCTGCACCGGTTGCTCGACCACCTCGCGCTGACGAGCGTGGAGGCGGGCGTCGCGTTCACCCCCACCCGCCACCGCCCGCACACTCCGGAACCGGCCGCGGGCGTGGTGGTCACGCCGATCAGCACGTACGAAGAAGCGTTGGCGTGGCTGATGACCGAGCACCCGACGTTGATGTCGGCGATGCCGCACGGCACGCCGACGCAGACGTGGCTGATGGGCTGGTCGCTCGCCGACGTCCTCGACCGGCAGGCCCACTACCGCGATCTGCTGACCTCGCAACAACTCGCCGTCGCAGCACTGGAACAGCTCGACGACACCGACGGCCTCGGCCGCACGCTGATCAACCTCGGCCGCGGCCTCGCCAGGACGGGCCGGCTCGACGAGGCCACGGCTGCGCTGGAGCGGGCGTTCGACGTGTACGAGGGCAACCCCGCGGGACAGGCAGGGGTGCTGCTGAACATCGCGATGCTGTGCCCTGACGACAGGATCGCCGAGGCGATGGAGCACACGCGGCGCGGGCTCGCGTTGTTCGAGGAGTGCGGCGACCAGTACGGGCAGGCCAACGCCTTGACCGGACTCGCTTGGGGCCACGGCAAACTCGGCGAGTACGCCATGGCCATCGACTACGCCCAGCGCGTGATGCCCATGTGGCAGGCGATGGGCCATGTCCTGGGCCAGGGCGAGACGTGGGACAACCTCGGCACCGCCTACCTCGGGCTGGGCGAGCACGCGAAGGCCGTCGAGGCGTTCACCCGGTCCGCCGAGCACTTCCGGCTCGGCGGCGACCGTTCCCTTGAAGCGGATGCGTACGAGGAGCTCGGCGACACCCACGCGGCCGCGGGTGACACCGAGCTCGCTCGCGAGGCCTGGCAGACCTCG
>NZ_VSRL01000551.1 GCF_012184385.1 Lentzea indica | reverse complement strand
CTAGACAGCTCCACTTCACAACCAGAGGCCTTCGCCTGTCTTCACGACAGGCCGTCACCCGCCCAAACCGGAACAACGTCCCTGGACATCACAGCTAGTACTGTCGGGCGCCATGCAGTCCCAGTCCCCGGTGCTGGTGGGTCGGAGCGAGGAGACCTCGGCACTGCGGGCCGCGGTGGCACGGGCAGAGCACCGTCGCGGTGGCGCGATGTTCCTGGTGGGGGAACCGGGAATCGGCAAGTCGCGGCTGGCGTCCGAGCTCGTCGGGCACGCCTCGCAACGCGGATTCCGCGTGCTCAAAGGCAGAGCGAGCAGGGCGGTGCCGCTGCGGGCGCTGTGCGAGGCGGTGCTGTCGGCGTTCCGCAAGACGGATGCTCCCGACGAGAAACAGCTCGGCGCGTATCTGCCCGTGTTGCTGCGGATGACCCCGGACGCGCCCGCCGGCGTGCCGGATCCGGCCGTGGTCAGGGCGGAGGCGGTCCTGCGGCTGCTCACGGCGGAGAAAACCGTTGTGCTGCTTGAGGATCTGCACGACGCGGACGGCGAGACGCTCGCGGTCGTGGACTACCTGCTCGACAACCTCACGGACACGCCTGTCCTGCTTCTGGCCACACTGCGGCCGCATCCCGATGCCGCGCAACAACTCGCGGACTCGGCTGCGGCTCGTCGGGTCGCGGACGTGTTGCGGCTCAACGGACTCAAGGACGCCGAGGTCGCCGAACTGGCACGCCACCGTCTCGGTAAACCGGCGCCCGCGGACGTGCTGGCCAAGCTCACCAGGATCGCCGACGGCGTGCCGTTCGTCGTCGAGGAGCTGCTCAACGGCGATCTGCAGGCCGGTGTGCCGCCGACGGTCGCGGCGGCCACGGTGCAACGGGTGGACGCGCTCGATCCCGAGTGCGTCGCGCTGCTGGAAGCCGCCGCGATCTTCGGACGGACGTTCCCGCTCGACGTCGTGGCGGCGGTGGCGGGAGTCGATGACGCGACGAACCTGTTGCAGGACGCCGAACGGGCGCAGCTCGTCAACGGCCACCAGTTCCGGCACGCGCTCACCGCCGACGCGATCAGAGGCCGGATGACGGCGACAGCCCGTGCGACGCTCGCCCGCACCGCGGCCAGAACAACGGAATCCTTGCGCCCCAACGAGCTGGAGCTCATCGCCGAGCTGTGGGCGACCGGCGGGGACACGGCGAGAGCTGTCGGCTGCCTGGTCCGAGCGGGACGGCACGCCGCCGCGCTCGGCCGGTTCGGCACCGCCGTCGAGCTGCTCGACGACGTCGG
>NZ_VSRL01000550.1 GCF_012184385.1 Lentzea indica | reverse complement strand
CCCGCGGCCCCGTGCACCAGCAGCGTGTCGCCCGCTCCGACCTCGAGGGCGTCGAGCACGCGGGCCGAGGTCTCGACGGCCACCGGCAGCGCGGCGGCGACGTCCCAGTCGAGATCGGCCGGCTTGGCAGCGAAGTCGGTGGCCAGGGCGTACTCGGCGTAGGCGCCGGTGACGGTCCAGGCCAGGACCTCGTCACCCACCGAGACGCCGGTGACGCCCTCACCGACCTCGTCGACGACGCCGGCAGCCTCCAGGCCGGGGATCGCCGGGAAGGCAGGTGCCATGTGCGGCATCCACCCGTTGCGGATCTTGTGGTCCAGCGGGTTGACCGCCGCGGCGAGCACCTTCAACCGCACCTGGCCGGGGCCGGCGTGCGGTTCCTCGACCTCTTCCAGGCGCAGGACTTCCGGACCGCCGAACTCGGTGTAAGTGATCGCCTTCATCTGAAACTCCCGTGACTCGCTCCGTGTGAGAACTCCATCCTGCGGACCCGGCGACTCCTCTTGTGCCAGCCCTTTGGCTAGTTCGCCCTGGCCGAACGACTAGCCGGTCGGTGTCCCACGCGGGCTACGCTCGATCCATGGACCTGCTGACGGCTGTCGACGTGATCCGGGCACCGCTGTGCGAGACGTTGCCGCGGCTGTCCGCGGCGTTCGCTGAGGTGGTCCCGCATCAGGCGGCCGCCGAACTGTCCGCCAACTGCCGGTTCGCGCCGTTCAAGGTTCGCGGTGAGTCGCCCGGCGCGCCGGGGTCGTCGGTCACCATCGCCGACCTCGCGGCGCTGCGGCCGTTGTCCCCGCGCGGGGAATCTGGCAGGGGCGGGCGGTCATGGCCGGCGTCGAGGTACCCGTGCTGGCCGTGTCCAGCGACATCACCGAGGAGGGCGCGTTGCTGGTCCTCGTGCGCACCGAGGACACACCGGTGCCGGAGGAGCTCCTGTCGCCGGCCCAGGCGCTGTGGGACGCGGTGACCGCGCACCGCGAGGGCCTGCGCAACGAGGCGATACCCGCGACGCTCGCGGTGTCGCGGGCAGCCGCCGCCGCACGTGCCGTGGCCATCGCCGACCTCGGCGACGCCTACGGAACCGCGCTGACCGCTCTGCTCGGGATCCTGCGAGATCGCGCCGTGGACGACGCGTCCGCCCGCTCGCGGGCCGTCGACCTGGCCGTCACCGCACTGGTCGAGCTGCGTTCGCGGGCCGACCTGGACCGGGCGATGTCCGAGGAACGCAGCGGTGACGCCTTCGACCGCCTCGCCGAGTCGCTGCAGCGGATGCTGCGCGGCCGCGGCGTGCG